>JAGMZX010000004.1:12131-49389 GCA_018005585.1 Candidatus Hydrogenedentota bacterium
GGTGAGCAGGTTATTGAAATCGTGGGCAATGCCGCCGGCGAGCACGCCGAGACTCTCCAGTTTCTGGGCGTGCTGCATCTGCTGTTCGAGGTGCCGGCGTGAGGTATCCGCGTTCTTGATATCCGTGATGTCCTGAAGCACTACCTGCACGCCCATGACGGCGCCACTCTGGCCCGAAATAGGAAAGCAACTCGTCAACCAGACACGCGGCGGCGCGGCGGTTTCCGGGCCATCCGCTGTTTCCGCCACGGAGAGTTCAAAATTGGGGCGCGCACGGCCGTTTAGCGTCACCTCGCGGCAAATCTGAGCCAGCGTGCGGCCTGCCTCGCGGAGCACGCTTTCAACCGGTTGACCGATATGGGCCTCCGGAGGCAGACCGTCCATTTGGGCCATACGGTGGTTGATTTTCTGAAAGCGCCCGTCGGGACTCACCAGACAGAGGCCCGCGGGCGCCGTGTCATAGAGGTTTTCGAGCTCGGCAAGTTGCTCCCAAGCCCGCGCTTCGCTAAGGGCGAGCGCGCGCGCATATTGTTCCGCCGCCTTTAGGGCCTGTTGCCGCTTCTCGCTTTCCGCGGTGAGCCGCGCGCGCACCAGCAGCGCGTCCAGAATAGCCAGATAGGTCGACGCCAACAGGATGCCCATGCCCACGAACAGCAGGATGTCATCCAGATACGGCAGGAAGACCGCGCCGTCGCGTCCGAAGAAAGGAAACCGCCGTGTCAGCGGCAATCCATCGAGCGCGTTCATCAATTGAGAAAAAATGACAAGCGTTGCGCCGGCGAACACGGCCGACGTTACCCCGGGGATATAGGGTGTGTTTAAGGCAACCACCATGGCGCTGCCGCCGATCAGGAGCGCCGCGGCAAAGAAAAGCACGCTCGCGGCCGGCTCCGCGACCAAGTCCTGACGCCACGCCAACAACGTCAGGAACACAATGACGACGCCGGACGCGGCCATAACGAAGACGATTCGCATGCGGCGGCGAATTTCGGGCTCGACCATGGAGCTAACCCCCTGTTCCCCAATGACGCCTGCTCGCGCCATACTGCGGACATGTTGGGTTTCTGCCACATATGGTAGGCCTTTTCTCCGGGAATCGCAAGAGACCGCGACGACCCTCCAACGGGACTTAACCCGTCGGAGTACAAAGCTTTGCGCATTTTGCGGCGGCTTTGTTATACTTGTTGTTTCCTTTACGATAAACGCGTTGAGAACTGCTATGTCGCGAAGCATGACGGGATTCGGCAAGGCGGACGCCGAGTTGGACGGCGACCTCATTTCGGTCGAGGTATGCGCCGTCAACCACCGCTTTCTGGATTGCACGTTTCGTCTTCCACCCTGTTGGACGCTGCTCGAACCGGTCCTCCGGGACACGGTCAAGCAGCAGGTCGAGCGCGGCAAGGTCAGCGTGTACATCGGGCGGCGGCGCGGCACGGCGGCGCGGCAGAGTGTGCGCTTCGACGCGGACGTCGCGCGGCAGTACATCGAGGCGTCGCGTCAATTGGCCGACCTCATGAATACGACGCAGGCCATCTCGCTGGACGTGGTGGCGCAGCTGGAGGGGGTGTTCTATCAGGAGGAGAGGGAAGACGACCTGGAAGAGGTACGGACCGTGCTGGAGCAGACGCTGACCGCGGCCCTGGCGCAGTTCAACGCGATGCGCGAGGCGGAAGGCGCGGCGCTCGTGCAGGAATTGCGGGCCCGCGTGCACACCATGCGCGCGAGCACGTCCGAGATAGAGGCACGGCTGCCGGAATTGGCCCGGCTTTACGAGGACCGGTTGCGGGCGCGCTTGCGGGAATTGAGCGGAGAATTGAATTTGCCCGAGGAACGCATCGCAATGGAGTTGGCCCTGCTCGCCGATAAGGCGGACGTGACCGAGGAATTGGTCCGGCTGCGCAGCCACCTCGACCAGACGTCGGAACTGCTGTCTTCGGACGAGCCCATCGGACGCGAACTGAACTTCCTTGCGCAGGAGATTCAACGGGAAGCCAACACGCTCGGCTCAAAACTGCGCGACGGCGACGTGGGCCGGCAGGTGCTTCGGATCAAGTCGGAACTCGAAAAACTGCGCGAACAGGCGCAGAACCTCGAGTAGGAAAGCGGCCGGTGAAGTCTCAAGGGCTCGTGCTGGTATTGTCCGCGCCGTCCGGCGCGGGGAAGCACGCCGTGGTCGCGCGCGTCCGCGAGTTGGGCGAACCACTGGTGGAGACGGTTTCGGCGACCACGCGCGCCCCGAGACGCGGCGAAGTGGACGGCCGCGACTATCACTTCGTGGATGAGACGGCCTTCCGCCGGCTCTTGCGGGACGGCGCGTTCGTAGAGTGGGCCGAGGTGCACGAGCACTTGTATGGAACGCTGCACTCCGAACTCGACCGTTGCCTCGAATCGGGGCGGACCGTCGTGCTCGAACTCGATGTGCAGGGCATGCGCGCGCTGAAACAGCGGCGTAACGACGTGGTAAGCGTCTTCCTGATGCCGCCGTCGATGGCCGAGCTCGAGCGGCGCCTGCGCAAGCGCGGGCTAAACGACGAAGCGGACATTGCGGTGCGCTTGCGAAATGCCGAACAGGAAATGGCGGCGGGCCGCGAATGCGATTACATCATTGTGAATGACGAACTGGACCAGGCGGCGCGGGAGTTCATCGCGGTGGTGCGCAAGGAAAGCGCGTCCCGCCAATTGCCGCGGCCGGCCGACAGCACGAACAAATAAGGGACTACAAAGGAGACTTTCGGATGCCTACCCCTTTCAGCGTCGATGATTTCGCGGACAAGATCGATAGCCTGTACCGGCTGGTAATCGTGGCCTCGCGGCGCGCGAACCAGATCAAGACGGAAGCGCATGGTTTCTCAGGGGCGTCCCGCGCGAGGAAACCCACGATCCAGGCGCTGGAGGAAGTGCTCGAAGGCAAGGTGGGCTATGCCGCCAGCGTCGACGAAGACGAGGACTTTCTGGAACTCTCGGAGTAACGCATGGCCGGCTGGTTCGAGAAGCGGGAAATTGTGCTCGGCGTCACCGGCTCGATCGCCGCGTATAAGGCTTGCGAACTCGCGTCGCGCCTGATCGAAGCCAAGGCGTGCGTGACTCCGGCGCTCACCCGTCACGCCCTCGAATTCGTCGGCGCGGTCAGTTTCGAGGCCATCACGGGCCGGCGCGCCATCGTCGAGATGTTCGACCCGCTCCCGAATCCTGAAATCGAGCACATCGCCGTGGCGCAGGGCGCGGACTTGTTCCTCATTGCGCCGGCCACGGCGAATATCCTTGCGAAGGCCGCGCACGGCATCGCGGACGACTGGCTCAGCACCACGCTCCTCGCCACGCGCGCCCCCGTGCTCTTCGCGCCCGCCATGAACGCGAACATGTACCTGCACCCCGCGACACAAGCGAATATCGAGACGCTGCGCGCGCGGGGTTGCACCTTCGTCGGGCCGGAATCGGGGGTGCTGGCCTGCCGCATGGCCGGGCCGGGCCGTCTCGCGGAAACCAGCGCCATCCTGGAAACGGCGGCGATCTTGTTGTGCGGTAAGAAGGATTTTGCGGGCCGGCGCGTCCTAATCACCAGCGGCGCGAATCACGAACCCATTGACCCCGTGCGGTTCATCGGCAACCGTTCGAGCGGCAAGATGGGCCGCGCGCTCGCCCTCGAGGCGCTGCGTCGCGGGGCGCGCGTCACCGTAATCACGGGCCCAGCCGCCGTGCCGCCGCCGCAAGGCGCGGCCGTGGTGCGCGTCGAGACGGCGCTCGAGATGTTCGAGGCGGTCAAGGAACGCCTGCGCGACGCCGACGTCTTCATCAGCGCGGCCGCCGTGGCCGACTATCGCGTGGAAGAACCGGCGGCGGGCAAGCGCAAGCGCGGCGCCGGTCCGCTTGAATTGCTGCTCGTGCCGAATCCCGACATCGCGGCGCACGCCGGCGCGTCAAAACGGTCGGGGCAGACGGTGGTCGGGTTTGCGGCGGAAACGGAAGACCTGCTCGCGCGCGCCCGCGAGAAACTGCGCAGTAAGAACCTCGATTTCATCATCGCCAACGCCGTGGGCGGGGCTGCGTGCGCCATCGGTGCGGACTGCTCGAACGCGCACCTCCTGTCCGATTCGGGTGAAGTCCAGGGCCTGCCCGGCATCTCGAAGGAGGCGTTGGCCGAAGCGTTGTTCGACGCCATCAGCGCGCGGCAGGCGGGAAGCTCCTGAGCCGCGGTGCGCGCGCAATGCCGGCATGGAAGAGGCATGGACATCGAAATTCGCGAATACCGGCCGGAAGACGAGGGGGAATGGCTGCGCGTGCACGCAATCATCATGACCTTCTCGCACGCTTGGAACTATTGCATCCAGGAGCGGCCCGCCTATGAAGGCCACGCGTCGACGCGGCTCGTGGCCGTTGCTGATGGCCGGATCGCCGGCCTTACGGACGCGCAATACGAAAACGAGACGGGCGAGTTCTGCATCCTGAAAGACAGCCTGGGCGGATACGTGCTCGAATTCGGCCGCTTGCCCGAGTTTGCCGGCCAGAACCTGGGCAAGCGGCTCATCGACGCCACGGTTGAAGACGCGAAGCGAAAGGGGTTTCACCGGCTCGAGTATTGGTCGCAAGACCGCGCGGCGCAACGGTTCTATCGCCGCATCGGCATGAAGGAAATCGGGCGGCACTACCGCTTCCGCGCGCGCGCGCCGCAGCAAGTCGCGGATTGGTTCCTGCAGGACCGTGTCGGCCTCGAATATGTCTACGGCGCGTGCTTGCCGGAGGAATGGCCGCTTGTGAAACGCAAATACGAAGTGATCGAGAAACACCCGCTGGAACCGCACCTGTGCGTTGGCTATGAAATCCGTTTCTAAACGTGCGCGGACCAGACCGGAACACTCATGGCCGCGGAAGTGACAGACTTGCGCGCGGTCTCCGGCATGATCTTCGAAGTGCAGCGGTTTTCCGTGCACGACGGCCCGGGCATCCGCACCACCGTATTCATGAAGGGCTGCCCGTTGCGGTGCCCCTGGTGCCACAACCCGGAAGGGGTCTCGCCGAAACCGCTCCTATCCTTTACGCCGGACCGCTGCATCGGCTGCGGTTATTGCCTGCGCGCATGCCCCAGGAATGCGCACCGGTTCGTCGAAAACCGTCACGAAATCGACCGGAGCATCTGCGAAGTATGCGGCGCCTGCGCGGAGGCGTGTTACGCGCGGGCGCTGGAACTCGCCGGGCGCGAGGCGACCGCGGGCGAGGTCGTCGATATCGTGCTGCGCGACCGCACGTTCTACGAGACTTCCGGCGGCGGCATGACCCTGTCCGGCGGCGAGCCTGCTTTCCAGATCGAGTTCGCGGAGGCCTTGTTGCGGCTCGCACGCGAGGCGGGGCTGCACACCTGCATCGAGACCTGCGGCCAGGCGGACTACGCGCGCTTCGAGCGAATCGCGCCGCTCGTTGATCAGGTTCTGTTTGACATCAAGGAGACTGACCCGGCGCGTCACGCGGCATACACCGGCGTATCGAACGAGCGGATTCTCGCCAATCTGCGGAAGCTTTACGCGCAAGGCGCGCGCATACTGCTGCGGTGCCCGATCATCCCCGGTTACAACGACCGGGCGGACCACCTTGACGCCGTCGCGGCGCTGGCGCGCGAAATGCCCGGAATCGCGGGTGTGGAGGTTATCCCTTACCATCCCCTCGGCGAAAGCAAGGCGCAACGGCTGGGGATTGATGTGTCGCAACGCGCCGCCGCTGCCTCGCCCGATGCCGCGACCGTGGCACAATGGGTCGCGCGCCTTCGCGCACAGGGCGCGCACGTCGTGAACGAATAACCGCTGGAATCCGCCGTTCTACGGGAAGCCTATTTGGGGATCTCCGCGCGCAGGTGCATGCTCTTCAATTGCGTGAGCTGCAAGAGACCGTAGCGGGAGAGACTCGCGCCTTTGCCGGTGTCCTTCACGCCGGTCCAGGGCAGCGCGGGGTCCAGGTAGTCGCACCGGTTCATGAAGAAGGTGCCGGTCTCGATGCGCGCGCCGATCCGCTTCGCCCGCTCGACATTGGCGGTCCAGACCGACGCGGTCAGGCCGTAGGGGCTGTCGTTCATCAGGCGCACGGCCTCTTCATCGTTCGCGACCGGCAGTATGCCGACCACCGGGCCGAAACTCTCCTCCTGCATGAGCGAGCAGTCCTGCGGCGCTTCCGCCACGACGGCCGGCGCGCAGAACCAGCCGGCGCCGGGACGTTCAAATTCATCGAAGGAAACCACAAGCCGGCCGCCGCGCGCGACCGCGTCGCGAACCTGCTCCGCGAGGAACGCGGGCGCGGATTTCGTGGCCATGGGGCCAAGCGTGGTCTTCTCGCTCAGCGGGTCGCCGAGCACGGCATAGGCGCGCGTTTCCGCGACGTAGGCTTCGAGGAACTTGTCGTAGATCGCCTGTTCGACGTAGATCCGTTCGACGGCGCAACACGACTGGCCCGCGTTGTAGAGCGCGCCGTCGGCGGTGTTCGCGACGGCGAACGCGAAGGGCGCGTCCGCGCATACGTAGGCGGGGTCCTTGCCGCCCAGTTCGAGACCGACGTTCAGGAATTTGTCTTTCGCGCTGCGGACGACCTCGTGCCCGCCGCGCACCGAGCCCGTGAACGACACATAATTGACGCCCGGATGCTGGATGAACGCCTCCGTGACTGCGTGGTCCGCGCAGATGTCCTGGACCAGCCCCTCGGGCGCGCCGGCTTTCTGAAACGCCTTGACGAATGCGTGGCCGCAGAGCGGGGTGCGGCTCGAGTGCTTGATGACCACGGCGTTGCCCGCGAGCACCGCGGGAACGACGACGTTGACGGCAATCAGCAGGGGATAATTCCACGCGGCGATATCCAGCACGACGCCCAGCGGCTCATGGCGGATATAGCGCACGAACCCGGGCTTCTCCGGAAGGTATTCATCCTGCAGCGCCGCCTCGGCAATTGAGACCATGTGCCGGGCGCGGTCGAGCGTGGTGTTCACCTCGTTATAGGCGTGCTTGATGGGCCGGCCCATCTGCAGCGAGAGGTTTCTTGCGATTTCGTCGCGGTCCGCGCCAAACGCTTCAACGAACCGTTCGCACAGGGCCCGCCGCTCGGCCGCCGTAGACCAGCGCCACGCCCCGAACGCCGTGCGCGCCCGGCGCACCACGCCGTCCACCTCGCCGGACGCGAGCATCGGAAGCGTGAACGCGACTTCCTCGGTATAAGGATTGATCACCTGCAATTCGCGGGTCATGTTTGTTCCCTCGGGGCCGGAAAGTGAATGTCACTCGCTGATTATACGTAGCCGTCTCAGGCGCGGACAACCCCGCAAGGACGTACAGAACTGCCTGCTCAGTCTCGTCCGTTCTCCAGCACAAGAATATCCGTTGGCGGCGCCGTTTCTTGAATTGATGCCCGGCGGCGGGTCTGGTAAGCTGCGGTCATGCGGGGCTTTGCTTCGCATGATTGGTCCGAGGAAACCATCGAGACCAAGACGTGGCGGTTCTGGTCGGTCACGGTTGCGGGGCGCATCGAGGCCTTTTGCGCCATTCTGGAGCCGGCCTCGAGCATCAACCCCGGTTTGATGGGCGAGAACCATGCTGAACCGGTATCAGGACGTATTCGAGTCCTTATACTGCCGGCAGACGGGGCGTGCTCAAGCCGGTGACCTGAAGAGGACTTGCGGCCGTCGGTCACAGGGACAGACGCCGGCTGGCACGGGCCGAACCCCTTCAAGGCGTTGGATGACGCGCGGTTCCCCTACAAACGCGTCCTGCTTGCGGATTGTATGCTGTAACGGACGGCTTTTCAGGTGTATTCTTGCTCAGAATAGTTGGGATTTTCGTGTTCGTAGGATATACTACGTTTAGTGGGAAAAGTTGCGGAGTGACTTCGGCATGAAGCCCGAGTGGAGCCTATCTATGCTGGCGGCTGGTTTATTGGCGGCGGCTTGCGCTTGTGCAACGTTTGACTCGGCGGCTGCGGAAGCGCCGGGTCCGGTTACGGCACTCTTCGACGGCATGCCCCTGCATTTCGAGCCGAATGTGGGGCAGATGGCCGCGGAGGCCGCGTTCCTGGCGCGCGGACCGGGCTATCAGTTGTGCCTGACGCGCGACGGGTTGACGCTGACCTGGGCCGGCCGGGGGGCTGGGCCGGCCGAGGCGCTGCGGGTGCGTTTCGCAGGGGGAAGAACCCCCTATGACCTTGTGGGCGAATCGCCGCTTTCCGCGCGCGCGCATTATTTCCTGGGCAATGACCCCGCAACATGGCGGACCAATGCGCCGCTGTTTGGGCGTGTCCGGTGCCGCGAGGTGTTTCCCGGCATTGACCTTATTCACTACGGCCGGCAAGGGTCGCTCGAATTCGACTTCGAGGTCGCGCCCGGCGCCGACCCCGCGGCGATTCGGATGGTCTTTGAAGGCACTCAATCGCTTGAGCTGCAAGCCGATAGCAGTCTGCGCATAGAGATGGGCGGCGCGTCATTTGTGCAGCACGCGCCCGTGATGTACCAGGTCGTATGCGGCGAGAGAAGGCAGGTCTCGGGGCGGTATGTCCGATACGGCGAATTCGAGGTGGGGTTCGCCCTGGACGCCTATGACAGAGGCCAGACGCTCGTCATAGACCCTGTCCTCACGTACAGCACGTATCTCGGCGGCTCGCTGGACGACGGCGGCTGGGCGGTGGGCGGTTATGAGCCGGGCGCCGCCCCGGAGCAAATCTATGTTGCGGGCTCGACGCTTTCGACGGATTTCCCGGAAAACGCGGGCACGTCTTTGTCGGGCGGCAGCGACGTGTTCCTCGTACGGCTGGACCCGTCCGTGGAAGGCGGTTCAGGCCTGGTGTGGTGCGCGTATATCGGCGGCAGCGCGAATGAATCGCCACGCGACATGTGCCTGATCAATAAGGGCGCCGAACCGTTTGTTTATCTGGCCGGGGTGACGGCCTCGCCTGATTTCCCCGTGCTCTTGCCTTTGACCGGCGGAGACCAGTTGAACCGTACGGGGGCGGGCGGCAAGACGGACGGTTTCCTGCTCGGCTTCGACGCCACGGATGATTCGTTCAAGTTCTCCACGTTTTTCGGCGGCTCCGAGAACGATGCCATTACGGCTATGGGCGTCAGTGAAGGCATGACCCATCCCTGTCTGGCCGGGATAACGTCGTCGGCGGACCTTCCTCTCGGCGGCACACCCTACATTCCGGCGTCCACATCGATGGTCTCGGATGCGTTCGCGGCGCGGGTTGTTTATGACCCGTATGCGCCAGCGAACCCGCAGTTGAACTTCTCTTCTTGGCTGGGCGCGGTGGAAGCCGGCGCGGAGGGCCTCGCGTTTCGTGATGCCGACCGCGTGATCCTGGGCGGATGGACGCGCGCAGACTTGCCGCAGAAGGGCAACACCCTGTTTCAGCCGGGGTTCGCGGGCGGCAACCGCGACGGTTTCATCGCGACGCTCAATATGACTGCCACGGCTCCGGTAGACGTGCTCCGGTTCTGTTCGTATTACGGCGGGACCGGCGACGATGTCATCCGCGATGTCGCGAATCCAGCGTTTACCATTCCGACGCGCGTGTTTGCGGCAGGGGAAACGGCTTCTCCGGCGTTGCCCGGGAATCAGTTGCTCGGTTCGCTGAACAACGGGCTGGGCGGCGGGTTTCGAGACGGATTCGCCGCGAGATTCGCCTTCGAAGGGGTTGATGAGTTCACGCCGGATTTTGCGTGTTTCCTGGGCGGTGAACACGACGACGGGCTCCTCGAACTCGCCGGCGGCAATGGGCGCGAGTTTGCCTGCGGATACTCCAATTCCAAGCCGGCGGAATTCCCCGATGTGTTCATGGAGCAGCAATTCCAGAACGAACTCAATCCGGGCCAGGAAACGGGAGATGACCCCGAGGCCTATGACGGACTGTTCGTGGGCCTGGACCTGGCCTCGCCGGACATCCTGTTCCAGACCATTGTCCTGTACGGGTCCCTGCTGGGCGGGCGTCATGACGACCGGATGCAGAGCATTGCCGCGACTTCGAGTAATCGCGTCTTCATCGCGGGCGGCACGGAGTCGCCCAATTTCCCCGCGCAACAGGGGTATGCGCCATTCCATCAGGGCGGCGTGACGGACGCCTTCGCCGTGGAAATCAGCTCCGAGGACAGGCGCATCTACGTGAACATCAACGTAGTTGGCGGGGCACAGGACGGCACGAGCTGGGACAACGCCTATCGTTTCATCAAAGACGCGCTCCAGAGCGTGTCTCCCCCGACGAGCGGCGACGAACTCTGGATCGCGGGGGGCACTTACGCCGAAAACGACCTCGTCATTCCGACCGGTGTTGCGTTGTATGGCGGGTTCAATGGCACGGAAGCCTTCCGCGGCGAGCGAGACTGGATCGCGAACCCCACCATTGTGGACAGTCCGGCTCCGGGCGAGGTGGTTTTCGTGGGCGCGTCCGACGCGCGGTTGGACGGCCTGGTCATCCAGAATGGGCGCGATATTAATGAAGGGGCAGGGCTGTACTTCACGCCAACGTACACAACGATAGACATGACCGTGGCAAACTGCTTCTTCTACAACAACTCGGCGCTGGAATCCGGCGGAGCGATATACGTCAATGGCGGGGAATTGCGCGCGCAGAATTGCGTCTTTGTCAATAACGCCTCAAACATATCCGGCGGCGCCATCTACTTACGGGAAAGCGCCGCGGTCATCACGAACTGCACCTTCGCGCTCAATACGGCAGGCCCGCTGGGGCTTGGCAACCACATTATGAATGATACGGTGACGTCGCCTTATGTCATGCGGCTGACGAACTGCATCTTCGCACAGGACGGCAATCCCCTCGCGGCTGCCGTCGTGGACGCCTTCGCGAACAGGTCGGCGGTCGAATCCTGCCTGATCGAGGGCACGTTTACACTGCTCGGGGCCCTCAACAACGTGTTTAACGGAAATCCCCTTTTCCTTCGCAATCCCGGTTTGGGCGATGTGGGCGACTTGCGCCTCGGGGACGGGTCCGGCGCAAGGGATGCCGGCGCGGCCTTCGCCGCCGAGGCGGACTACGGCAACGTCATCTACGATATCGAGGGCCGGCTTCGTCTCCCGCTGTCCTGTTCCGTTTACGACCTCGGCGCATACGAGGCTGCCGCACTCCCCACGATCACGGTCCTCGGCGACAATCCGCTGTCGATGGAGTGCAGCGCGACCTATAGCGACCCCGGCGCCACGGCGGCGGATGCGTGCGGACTGGACCTCAGCGCCCTGATCGCGGCATCGAGCAACGTTGCGCCCGGCCAGGCAGGCAACTACGCGGTCACGTATTTCGTCATCGACAGCGGCGGCCAGCTCGCCACGGCGACGCGGGACGTCCTGGTACTCGACACTCCGCCGCTGCTGACGCTGTCGCCTCCCCTGATACTGGATGTTCAATGCGGGTCCGCGTACACCGACCCGGGTTTCAGCGCGACCGACCTTTGCGACGGCGACCTCGCGAGCGCCGTGTCTGTCGGCGGAGACACGGTGAACACGTCTGTCCTGGGCGCTACTTATGTGCTTACCTATGATGTGCAGGACAGCCTGGGCCAGCCGTCCCCGCAACAGACCCGAACGGTAAACATCGTCGATACGCTGCTGCCGCTGGCGCAGTGCAAGGACATCACGGCGGCACTCGATGCGTCGGGCCAGGCAAGCATCCTCGGCAGCGACCTCGATAATGGCAGCAGCGACAATTGCGGGATCGCCTCCCTGCTGGCTGCGCCGAGCACGTTCACGTGCGTGAACCTCGGCTCCAACCCCGTGACACTCACCGTGACCGACGTGGCCGGCCTCACCGCGCAGTGCACGGCCACCGTCACCGTCGTGGACAATACGCCGCCTGCTGTGGCGTGCCGGAACGTCACCGCGCAACTGAACGCGAGCGGCTTGGCGACGGTCACGGCCGCCCAGGTGGACAATGGAAGCACGGACAACTGCGGCGTCGCCTCGCGAACCGTGACGCCCAATGCGTTCACGTGCGCGGACTTGGGCGCGAATGCCGTCACGCTGACCGTAACAGACGGAAGCGGCAACAGCGCGCAGTGCGGCGCGACGGTCACCGTGGTGGACAATACGAACCCGACTGCAATATGCCGGAATATCATCGTGGATCTCGACGCCGCCGGGCAGGCGTCCATTGCCCCCGCGGATATCGATAACGGGAGCACGGACAACTGCGGGATAGCCACGTCGGAGTTGAGCAAGACGGACTTCACGTGCGCCGACATCGGCGACAATGCGATAACGCTCACCGTTCGCGACGCGAGCGGCCGCGCCGGGCAATGCGACGCAACCGTCACTGTGCGCGACGCGACCGCGCCGGAGATCACGCTGAACGGCGCGAATCCGCTAACGCTGACGTGTGACATCCCGTATGCCGAGCCGGGAGCGACGGCCGCGGACACTTGCGACGGCGACTTGAGCACGGTTATCGCCGTGGACAATTCCGCCGTTGACACGAGCCGGAACGGAGACTACGAAGTCGTATACACCGTGTCGGATGCTTCCGGCAACGTTGCGGAAGAACGGCGGACCGTAACGGTGACGGGTTGTGTGGCGCAGCAGCCGCACAGTGCGGACACGAACGGCGATTTCAAGGTCACTTATACAGAAGCCGCGCGGGTACAGACGCTTTTTGAGGGCGATGCGTATCATTGTGACGCCGGCGCCGCCGATGGATACGCGCCGGGAACCGGCGACCAAAGTTGCGGCGCCCACGACAGCGATTACTCGCCGCAGAACTGGGTCATCAGTTTCTTAGAGCTGTTGCGCACCTTCCAACTGGCCACGGCGCCGTCCTATGTAATTGACGGGGGATCGGAGGACGGCTTCAACCCGCCCGGCACGCCGGGCGCGGCGCCGGTGGTCTCGCTGGCGCGTGTCGCGGGTGACAACGGTTTCTTCCACCCGGGTGAGACCGTGGATGTGACCGTGACCATCGGGCAGACAGATGCCACTGCGTTGCGGACAATCGGACTGCGGGAGAACCTGCCGGCCGGCTGGACCTTCGTGGAGGTGGCGGGTGATTCCGGCGGCGAGTTCATGCAGCCGTCCACGGGCGACTCGGGCACACTGTATTTCGCGTGGTTGCGCCCCCTGCCCGCGCTGCCGTTCAATTTCACCTATCGCCTGCAGAGTACAGTGGCCAAGCCGGCGGTGGTTACGATCTCGGGACGCCTGTTCGCGCGGTCGAACGGCCCCGCGGGCCAGACCGACATTGTGACGACGGAAATTACGGAATTCGAGGACGCGACGCCCCCGGTAATTACGGTCCTGGGCGCCAACCCGGTCCAGGTGGAATGCGGCTCCGTCTACACGGACGCGGGCGCCACGGCCACAGACGACGTGGACGGCGACCTCACCACCCAAATCCAGACCACGTCTCTCGTCGATACGGGCGCGGCGGGTTCCTATTCGGTTATCTACGAGGTCACGGATGCGGCAGGCAACACAGCAAGCGCAACGCGCACGGTGGATGTTGGGGATACAATCCCTCCCGAAATTCTGCTCGTGGGCGCGGATTTTGCCCTGCCCTGCGGCACGGCATACAACGACCCCGGCTATACGGCGTATGACGCCTGCAATGGCGACCTGACCGCCGCCGTAATCGTCGACACAACCGCACTTGATATGGACAGGCCGGGACAGTACGAAGTCTATTATTGGGTCGAGGATTTCAGCGGAAACGCGGACACCAGAACGCGCGCGTTGCAGGTTACCGACACCGTGGCGCCCGTGGCGCGCTGCCGCAACGTGACGATGAACCTGGACGCTTCCGGACTGGCGACCGTCACCCCGGCGCACGTCGATGGCGGCAGCACGGATAATTGCGGCGCGCCAACGTTGTCTGTTACGCCGAACACCTTCGATTGCGCGGACCTGGGCAACCAGACGGTTACGCTGACGGCGACGGACGCCGCGGGCAATACCGCGACCTGCGACGCCACGGTCACTATCCGGGATACGACCCGGCCCACGGTCATCTGCCGCGACATTACGGTCGTGCTCGGGCCCACGAACACGGCGACCATTACTCCCGCGCAAATCGACAACGGCAGCACGGATACTTGCGGCGAGGTGACGCTGGCCGTCGCGCCGGACACGTTCGATTGCGAGGACACCGGCGCGAACCCCGTGATGCTGACGGTCACCGACGCCAGCGGCAACACGCGCGCCTGCAACGCGGTCGTGACGATTCTCGGGCCGCATTGCGGCGGCGAGGGCGAGGGCGAAGGGGAAGGCGAGGGCGAGGGCGAAGGCGAGGGCGAAGGGGAAGGGGAAGAGCCGGGCGCGTTGTTGAATATTGACGTGCGCGATGCGGACACCCTCGCGGGAATCCCGTATGCCGTCGTCCGCGTGGAGCCCGGCCGCACCGTCGTTTCCCAGAACGAAGCCGGGTTGTATCGCGTACCCGTGAACGGACCCGCGGCGTATCAGGTCTACGCGACGGCGGAAGGCTATCAGTCTTCGACGCAGGACGTGTATGTGCCGTCGCCGGCCGCCACCCTCTCGCTGGGCTTCCAGCTTTCACCGCGCCCTGAGGTGCGGGTGGACACGGACGGCGACGGATTGGTCGATTCGGACGAGACAAGCCTCTACGGCACGGACCCGAATCGCGCGGACACGGACGGCGACGGCATGTCCGACCTGTTTGAGCTTGAATTCCGGCTGGACCCCTTCGCGGCAGAGGATCCGATGCGCAGGACCGGCCCGTTTGACGACCTGGACAAGGACGGGCTCACGAACCTGGACGAATTTCACCTGCGGTCGAATCCCCGGGACCGGATGAGCCCGCGGATGAGTTACTATATCTCGCCGGAATCGGGGCCGCAGGGCGACGGCAGCCCGGAAGCGCCGTACCGGGACATTCAGACGGCCATCGACAGCATTCTGGCTTCCCCCACGGGCGTAAAACAGATGACCGGTCCGGATATGCCCGTCACCTGTATTCTGCTCCCGGGCATCTTCGATGAAGACGTCACCCTGGAAGAAGGGTTCCTGATGTACTCCTCCGTTCCCGATGCCACCGTTATCGTCGGCAGCGTGCATGGCGCACAAGGCTCGGGCTTGTTCAATCTGGAAGTGCGCGAAGGGCCGGGCAAGCAGGCGGGTGAACCGCTGATTCTGGTCAGCGACGAGGACATGGAACTGCGCGGCGTCACGATTATCGGCGAGGACGGCGGTTCCGCGACGGGTGTCCGGTTCGAAGGCCTCTCGCCGGCTTCCGCCCGCATGACGGACTGCGTCCTCTTCAACCTGAACACGGGCGTGGAGGTGACCGGGGCGCTGCCGCGCATCCGCCGGACCCAGTTCTCGAACATCGCCGCCGATGCAATCGTCTTCCGTGACACGACCGGCGACCCCGGTGGAAACACCTTCGGCAACGCCACGGACGCGAACTCCGGGTGGAACCGGTTCGAGAACGTGGGCGGCAGCGCGGTGGTCAACGAGCGTCCAGACCCCATCGTCATGGAAAATAACGACTGGGATACGGATAACCCGGCTGAGGTCGACGCGCTAATCACCGGTCCGGCTGATTTCGAGCCGTTCCTGGCCAAGGGTTCCGGCTTGATCCCCGCATCCATCGTGGCAACCGTCTGGGACGCGACCACGCGGGCGCGCATTACAAACGGGTCGGCCTCGATATCGCCGGGCGGCGTAGACCCGGTAACCGAAAACGTGGACGGCGTGTATACGTTCGGCGCCATACCGGCAGGCCAATACACGGTGCGCGTGGATGCGCCGGGATACGCCGCCAAGTCCCAGACGGTGACTGTGAGCGGCGGAGAGCAGGCGTCGATCATTTTCGCCATGGGCCAAGGCGCGCCGACCGAGCCCTGTTGCAGCGGCTGCGACAAATCCCGCCTGGACCCCGCCAAAGGCCGGCGCGTCGCGGCGGGCAATACGGTTGTGGCAATCGCCATGCTGGCGGCCCTGGCGCTAATGCGCCGGAAGAGCAGGAGGTAGGCCGGGTATCTCGCCGGCCGCGCGCGTTTGGGTTTTGCCGGGCGGATTCGGGTATGATCATGCGCTGAACTCACGTAGTCACGGAGCAGGAAAGGCAGGTGCATGGGTAAGCTCTGGGGAGGGCGTTTCCAAGGAGAAACGGACCGCCTGGTCGAGACGCTGGGCGCGTCGGTCGCGTTCGACGCGCGCCTTGCGCCATGGGACATTCGGGCGAGCATCGCGCACGCCCGCATGCTGGGCGATACGGGCATCATTCCGGGCAAGGACGCGCGCCGGATCATCCAGGGGCTCAAGCGTATCGCGGCTGACGTGGCGAAAGGGGCGTTCACGTGGGACCCCGCGCTGGAGGACGTGCACACGAACATCGAGGCCGCGCTCGTGGCGCGTATCGGCGAAGCAGGAAAGCGGCTCCACACCGCCCGCAGCCGCAACGACCAGATAGCGACCGACGTGCGCCTGTGGCTGCGCGATCAGGTCGACACGATTATCGGCCTGACGGACGCTCTGCGTGACGCGGTGCTGGATTGCGCGGAGCGGCATTGCGAGGCCATTCTCCCGGGATACACGCACCTGCAGCCGGCGCAGCCGGTGCTGTTTGGGCACCACATGCACGCCTACGCGGAAATGTTCGGCCGCGACCGCGACCGTTTCGCAGAGGCTCGCAAGCGGACTAATGTGCTGCCGCTGGGCTCGGCGGCCCTGGCCGGCGCGGCCTATCCCATTGACCGCGCGCAAGTCGCGCGGGAGCTGGGATTCGACGCCGTGTCCGCGAACAGCATGGACGCGGTTTCCGACCGCGATCATCTCATCGAATTCTGCGCCGCGGCCGCCGTGTGCATGATGCATCTTTCCCGGCTGAGCGAGGAACTGATTCTCTGGTCCACGCCGCGTTTCGGATTCATCGAGATAGGCGACGCCTTCACGACGGGTTCGAGCATCATGCCGCAGAAGAAGAATCCCGACGTGGCGGAGCTGGTGCGCGGCAAGTCGGGCCGCGTGTACGGTGACCTCATGGCGCTGCTGACCTTGATGAAGGGGCTGCCGCTGACCTATAACCGCGACCTCCAGGAGGACAAGGAACCCGTTTTCGACGCATCCGATACGCTGCAGCTCTGCCTGGCCGTCGTCGCGCGGATGTTCCCGGCCATTACCGTGAACACGGCCGCGATGCGGCAGGCGGCCCAGGAAGGCTTCATGGAAGCAACGGACCTGGCGGATTACCTGACGCGCCGCGGCATGCCGTTCCGCGAAGCCCACGAAGTGGCCGGAAAGATCGTGCTGCACTGCATCCGGGAGGGTAAGCGGTTACCTGAACTGGGCTTGCAGGAATTTCGCGGGTTTTCCGGTTTGTTTGACGAGGACGTGTTCCAGGAATTGCGGCTCGAGGGCATAGTCCGCCGCCGCGACCAGCCTGGCGGCACTGCGCCGCGCCGTGTTCGCGCCGCCCTGCGGCAGTCGCGCAAGCGGCGTTGACCGCGTAGGAGCGCAAGAGGAAACCCGCGGCCGTGTGTTAATATGGAGGCATGATGCCGGGAAAACCGCCCGATTCCATGGAGCGCAAGCACAAGATACTTGTCGTGGACGACGAAGTCGTGATCCGCGAGTTGCTGGTCGATATCCTCAGCGACGAGGGGTTCGATGTGCAAGCCGCTTCGAATGGGCGGGTCGCGCTCGAAAAACTGCGGACGACGGACGATTTCGTGGCGCTGTTCACGGACATCATGATGCCCGAGATGGATGGCATTTCGCTGATCCGCGAGGCGCGGAAGGCCGCGCCGTCGGTCGTCTGCATCGTGATGACCGGCTATGCCACCCTGGACACGGCGCGCGCCGCGGTAAAGGAGGGCGCCTACGATTACGTTCTGAAGCCCTTCAATCTGAGCGAGATCAAGCTTGCCGTCAACAATGCGCTCGAGCGGCGGCGGCTTACCACCGAGAACGCGCGGCTCCTCGAGATCACCGAATTGTTCCACATCAGCGAAACGATCGCGTCGATCCGGGACGAGCGGCGCCTGTTGGACTATCTGCTGCGCGCCGCGCTGGCCCGCGTGGGCGCCCGCCGCGGCTCGATCATGACCGTCTCGGAAGACGGCCGGACGCTGCGCGTGGCCTCCAGTATCGGATTGCCCTCGGACTGGCAGGATGCCACCGTCGACATGGCAAACAGCATTTCCGGGTGGGTCGCGGAGAATGTCCGGCCGCTTTTGGTCACGGACATCCAGGACAACCCGGATATCGTGCGGATGAGCAAGCAGTTGAAGGACCACTCCTTCATTTCAGTGCCGCTCGAACGTAAGTCGGCGCCCATCGGCGATCCCGGCGTGCGGGATGCGTCGCGCACGCAGGTGCTCGCCGTGCTCAACGTGACGGAGAAGGAACGGGGCGGCCAGTTCAGCGAGGGAGACCTCAAGACTCTGAGCATTGTCGCGAATCACGGGGCAGCGGCGCTCGAAAACGTGCGGCTCCTGAAAGACATTGAAGACGCGCAGCGCGAAATCGTGTTCACGCTCGGCGAAATCGTGGAGACGCGCTCGCGCGAAACGGGCAATCACGTGAAGCGCGTCGCCGAGTACTCGAAGCTGCTCGCGCGCAAGTGCGGCCTCGGCATCGAGGAAGCCGAAATCATGCGGCTTGCTTCGCCGCTGCACGACGTGGGCAAGGTGGGGGTCCCCGACGCGATTCTGAACAAGCCGGGGAAACTCACCCCGGAGGAATTCGAGGTAATCAAGACCCACACGACCATCGGCTACGACATGCTCAAGGTGGCCAAGGGGCGCGTGCTGCAGTCGGCGGCGATTATCGCGCTGCATCATCACGAGCGTTTCGACGGAAACGGCTATCCCCACGGACGGCGCGGCAAGGATATTCACGTCTACGGCCGGGTCACGGGAATTGCGGACGTCTTCGACGCATTGGGCGTGGAACGGGTTTATAAACCGGCGTGGGAACTGGACCGTATTCTCGGCTACTTCCGCGAGGAGCGGGGCAAACAGTTCGACCCGGATATCACGGACGTGTTCTTCGGGAATCTCGACGAGATCTTGACCATTCGCGACGCGTTTCCCGAATCCGAGGAGGCGGCGCGTTCCGCTTGACTGCCGCTTTTCGCGCTTGCCGGAGCGTGCTTCCTGGGGCGCCCGTGGTATACTGCCGCGCAATCCGGGACTTTGTAATGCGCCCGTTCGTCGGGCGAGGGATATTGCATGAAAGTGGTAATCATGTGCGGCGGCGTTGGGTCTCGCATGAAGGAGGAGACGGAGTTCCGGCCCAAGCCAATGGTCAAGATCGGAGAACAACCGATTCTCTGGCACATCATGAAGCACTATGCCCATTATGGCTTCAAGGAATTTGTGCTGGCGCTGGGCTACAAGGGCGAAATGATCCGCGACTATTTCGTCCACTATCAATTGCACACCCATGATTTCACGATCGACTTGGCCAACGGCAGCAAGATCGATGTGCACGGCCACCGCGGCAAGCTGGACGATTGGAAGGTCACGCTCGTGGATACGGGACTGAACGCGTTGAAAGGGGCGCGTCTGAAACGCATCGAGCCGTACATCCCGCCGGAAGACGATCTTTTCATGATGACCTACGGCGACGGCGTGTGTGACCTTGACTTACGGGACCATATAGCGTTCCACCGGGAACACGGGAAGATGGTTACTGTCACCGGCGTCATCCCCAGTATGCGCTTCGGCGAAATCCGTTCGCGGGCCGACGGCTCGGTAGTCTTCCGCGAGAAAGAACGGGGCCAGGCCGCCATGGTCAACGGCGGGTACTACGTAGTCCATCGCGGGATATTTGCGCATTTGGAAGACCGCGACGACCAGGACTTCGAATACGGCCCGCTTGAGAGTCTGTCCGACAGGGACGAGGTGCGCATGCGCCGCCACGAGGGGTTCTGGCACTGCATGGATCATCTGCGCGACATGGAAGTGCTCAACAAGATGTGGAATGACGGCCAAGCGCCGTGGAAAGTCTGGGACTGATCCCGGCAAGGAAGAGGACCTGCTCCGTGAAAGTGCTGTTGACGGGGAGCGAGGGGTATATCGGCGCCGTGCTGCGCGACCATCTGCTCAGCCACGGGCACGAGGTCACCGGGCTCGACACGGGCTTTTTCCTGGATTGCGATTTCGGGGCGCCGCCTGCGCCGGTTCCGCTGATTCGGCGCGACCTGCGCGAAGTGCGGCGCGAGGACGTCGCGGGTCACGACGCGGTTGTGCATCTTGCGGCCTTGTCCAACGATCCTCTGGGCAATCTCAAGCCGGGCCTGACCGAGGCCGTCAATACCCAGGCGTCAATCGGGCTGGCCCAATTGGCGAAGGAGGCCGGTGTCGCCCGATTCCTGTTTGCGTCCTCGTGCAGTCTTTACGGCCAAGGCAGTTCGCTCGGGCTTACGGAAGAAGCGCCCGCGAACCCGCAGACGCCCTATGCCCGGTCGAAGATCGATTTTGAGCGCGCGCTGAGCGCAATGGCCAGCGACAGCTTCTCGCCCGTGTTTTTGCGGAATGCCACCGCTTATGGCGTCTCGCCGCGCCTGCGTTTCGACATCGTCGTCAATAACCTGTGCGGGTGGGCGTGGACCGCGGGCAAGATCGTGATGACTAGCGACGGCACGCCTTGGCGGCCGCTGGTCCATGTGAAGGACATCTCCCGCGCGTTCGCGTGCGCGCTTGAGGCGCCGCGCGAGGCCATACACAACCAGGCCTTCAACGTGGGGTCCTCTTCGAACAACCTCCAGATTCGCGATATCGCCTACAAGGTGCAGCGGCAAATGCCCGGCTGCGAGGTGACTTTCGGCAATAGCGACGGGGACACGCGTACGTATAACGTCGACTTCACGAAGATCGAGACCAGGCTGCCGGGTTTCGGCCGGGCGCGCTATTCCGTCGATGACGCGATCACGGAATTTCTCGACGCGTTCCGTCGCCTCGCTCTGAAGGACGAACAGTTCCAGGGCCGCCTCTACACGCGCTTGCGCCAGATCAGATACCTTCAGGAAACAGGAAGGCTGGACGAAGACCTGCGGTGGAGAGAACGGTGAAGCGCGACTGCATTTTCTGCGGTTCGCCGCGGCAGCGGCTGGTGGCGGCGCTGGGCGATCAGCCGTTGGCGAACGCGTATCTGCGCGCGGACCAGCTCGACAAGCCCGAGCCGCGCTATCCGCTTTATTTGTTCGTATGCGAGGACTGTCTCCTCGCCCATATCGGCGTGGTCGCGACGGGCGAAGATATTTTCACGGAATACGCGTATTTTTCTTCATACTCGACGACGTGGCTGGCGCACGCGCGCGATTACGTGGAAATGATTACGAAACGGCTCGGTCTCGGCGCGGACAGCTTCGTGGTCGAGATCGCTTCGAATGACGGGTACCTCCTGCACAACTTCGCGGAACGGGGCATTCCCTGCCTGGGCATCGAGCCCGCGCGCAACATCGCGGAGGCGGCGCGAGCCAAGGGCGTCGAGACGCTGGTCGCGTTCTGGGGCGCGCGCCTGGCCGATACGCTGCGCGGGCAGCGGCCCGCCGCGGACCTCATCATCGGCAATAACGTGCTGGCGCACACGCCCGACCCGGGCGACCTCGTGGAAGGGATTCGGCGCTTCTTGAAACCGGGCGGCACGGCGACCATGGAGTTCCCGCATCTGCGCCGGCTCGTGTCGGAGAACCAGTTCGACACCATCTACCACGAGCATTTCAGCTACTTCTCGTTCCATGTCGTGCGCAAGATATTCGCGGCTCACGGCCTGACCCTGTTCGACACCGAGGAATTGCCGACCCACGGCGGGTCCCTGCGCATCTATGCGAAACACGAGGACGACCCGCGCCCCATCTCCCAGCGGGTCCGCCATCTACTCGCGGAAGAAGAAGCTGCGGGCATGACGAGGCTCGATTATTACGCCGATTTCGGGGCGAAGATCGAGCGGGTCAAGCAGCAGGTGCTCGAATTCTTCGCCAGCGCCGGGCATGACGGCAAGAGCGTCGCCGGGTATGGCGCGCCCGCCAAGGGAAACACGCTACTCAACTATTGCGGCGTCACGCCCCGCGATATCCGCTACACCGTGGACCGCAACCCGCACAAGCAGGGGATGTACCTGCCGGGAACGCACATCCCGATCCGCGCGCCCGAATTCGTGGCCGAAGACCGGCCCGATTACCTCTTCATCCTGCCCTGGAACCTCAAGGACGAGATCATGGACCAGATGGCGCATATCCGGGGCTGGGGCGGGCGTTTCGTCGTTCCGATCCCGGAACTGCGCGTGGTGTCATAGCGGGGACGCTACGCGGCACCGTCATTCCTCGTATGGCGCGCTGGCCATTTCCTCCGTGATCAGTCCGTAGAACCGCCCGCGCCAATAGGCGTCGATGAATGCCGCGCCGCCGATCTCGCGGCGCGTGTTCTTGATGAATTGCAGCACGAGATGGGCCGGTTCCCAGCTTTTCGCGCCGTCTTTCGACACGTAGAGGCCCGCCGGGGTGCCCGCGAACAGCCAGGGGCTGTGGCGCGGGGCAAAAACGGTCTTCGCCCAAGGTATATCGAGACCCACGCCTAGCTTGTCCCACGTCTGGCCCGCGTTCGCCGACTTGAGCACGCCGCCTTGCGTACCCGCATAGACAAGGTTCGGGTTGTGCGGGTCGGCGACGGGCGCACTGATATCGCCGCCGAGCAGCGACGCCAGCACGACGAGCAGACCGCTGGTATGGAACTTCTCGTAAAGCGACGCGATGTCGTTGGTCCACGTGAGACCGGCGTCGCGCGTCTCCTGGAGCAGCGATTTCGTGCCCATGCCGCCGAAATCGCTCTTCATGCCGGTGAAGGCGTGGTCCGGGTCCGCCGGGTCGAGCGCGAACCAGGGATAAGCACCGGCGTATTCGCCCGCGAACTGGCGCAGACCTATGACGCCGCCGCGCTGCCACGCGGTCTCGTCGAGGCGGCGCGAGAAACAAATGTCGTTCAGCAGCGCATAGACACGGCCCTGTTTCTCCGCTGTTGCGGCGGCAACGTAGTACTGGGCGTCTCCGGTCTGGGGCAACCCTTGGGTGAGCGATTCCCAACTTTGGCCGAGGAATTCCTCGCCAAAGTCCGGGCTGCGGTACGCGCCGCGCGTCGTGGTCGCATAGAGGACGAACGGGGCATTGGGATCGATATGGATATCGACGGGCCGACCGCCGTCCTGCGGCGCCGGCATGCGTTCCCAGGTATAACCGCCGGTCATGCTGCGGTAGAAGCCGTCTTCGCAGGCAACGTAGACCATGCGCGCCTTCGGCCCCGCGGCAACGGCACGCGCGCGCGACGGGAGCCTGTCGTCGATAGGCCGCCAGCCCGCGGCCGTAGCCGCGCCGTCGCGCGACTGGTAGACGCTGCCATCCTCGTCGACCGCGTACAGGACC
This sequence comes from Candidatus Hydrogenedentota bacterium, assembly GCA_018005585.1. Classification (NCBI taxonomy): domain Bacteria; kingdom Pseudomonadati; phylum Candidatus Hydrogenedentota; species Candidatus Hydrogenedentota bacterium. Next base: position 35,469 of record JAGMZX010000004.1, read on the forward strand.
ATCGGATCTTCCTCGGGCACATCGAGGTCGGTCACGGTGCGCGAGAGCCAGCCATCGCCGCGCAGGAGATTGTTTTTCCAGATGTACTCATTGTCCCACGCGGCGGCATAGACCGGGAACGGCGGGCCATGCTTCTTCGTCAGGCTGTTCATACGCGGCTGCAGCGTAGTGTCCGTGGGCCACGTTTGCAGCGCGCGCAGCGCCTGTTCGAGCGGCTTTTCCATGTCCGGCGCGTCGGGCGTCAAACCGGCGTAGATGTAGGTGAAGAGGCTCTGACCGTCGTCCCGGTGCTGCTGCCACAGCGCATCGAGCACGACATGGTAACCCGCGCGCAGTTCCGGGTCGTCTTCGATATTCAAGAGGTTCTCGAGATGGCAGAAAACATGCTCCGCGTCGTCGAAATCCTTCTCCACCGCGAACTGCCGCAGCCCGCGCACACCATATTCTGTGGTCAACTGGTCATAGGCGGCCTGGAACTTCGCGTCGCCGGTGACGACATGGGCGTATTTCGCCGCCGCGATGGCCATCATCACGCGCGTGTCCAGCGTGCGCCCGTCCGTGAACCCGAGGATCGGCGTGGGCAGCCGGGACCGGTCCAGCTTGTAGATCATGAGGTCGTTGTCGACCCAATAGCTCACCAGCGCGTCAATGGCGTCACGGGCGCGGCCCTTCTGCGCGCCTTCCGCGGCAAGACGCCAATACTGCATGAGCCCGTGGCTGGAATCGCTGTAGTTGTGGTGGCTCGGGTCGCCGCGCCAGCGCAGGTCCGCGTACTCGCCCACGCCCTGATGCCATTCATTGCGCGTCGGGTCGTTCCACCGCTCCTCATACGATTCGCCGTGGCCGATCGCGTAGCCGCGCGCCTGAAGTCCGCGCACGCCCGTCACCAACTGGCAGCGATACACCGCCTCGAACAGCTCGTCCGCCCGCGCCTTCGCCGCCGCGACCTCGTCCGCTGGCGCGCCACTCTTCTTCAGGAACGCGTAGCGGTACGAGGCGCCCGCGAGATAATTCGCGGTCCAGCACACCGAATGGGCGATGTTGCCGATGCCGAGCGTCGTGTTGTCCACGGGCCCGCCATCGAGCGGCACTTCCACCTGCGACGGGTACAGCCCGAGAATGTTGTGCCGCTCAGCGCAATTCCGTTCCAGCGCCGCTTCCTTCACGACAAGCGGTTGTTTCCACGAATCGTCCGCGGCAAACGCCGCAATACCACTGTACATGGCCACAAGGATGATGCATCTCCGCATGGTCAGCCCCTTTCCAGTTTGAACAACCATGATAAGGCACGGACACGACAAAAGTCGTGCGGGCCGAGTCGCGGCAATGGCGCGTGAGATCTGGGGCCCGGCACCGGTCCCTGGCGCAGGGTCGATGGGCGCGGAGGGTCGGCCCGCCTCGCGCAGGATTCATCCCGCGCCAGGAGCGAAGCCATCCTCCGTGCCTGGGGCAGCGTGGTAGGCGCCGCCAGGCGTGTTGTAGAACTGGATAACCCGCAGCAGTTCCGTCAGCGTGATGCGCCAGTCCTGCGGCGCGTAGTCGGACGCGTGCGGGGAACAGTCCACCGGGCCGGGCTCGGGCGCATAACCGTCCTCGGTTGAAGCCGAACAGGACAGTTCCTCGACATTGTAGAACTGGATAATGCGCAGCAGTTCGGGCAGGAGGATGCGCCAGTCCTGGTTGCTGTCCGCGCTGTGCTGTCCCTCCGGCGCGGGCGTGAATACTTCTATCAGCGCGGGCAGCGATACCTGCGTGCTGGCCCCGTCCGTTACCGCGCAGCGATACTCGCCCGCATCCTCGAACTGGACAGGCGAGAGCGCGTATTGCGCGCTCGAAGCGCCGTCCAGAAACGCATCGTCCTTCTGCCACGCATAGGCCAGCGGCCCTGTGCCGCCGCTCGCGCGCACGCGCAGCGTATAGTTCATGCCCGCGTACAACGCAGCGCCGCGCGGTTGTTCCGTGATGACAATGGCGCAATCGTCGTCCACGATAACCTCGCGTTCCACCGTCGCCGTGTTCCCCGTCGAGTCGGAGACCGAATAGGAAACGCGATAGACGCCGGGGGCCCTCGTGTCGGGCGGGTCTGTCACCTGGATGCGGTTCGTGAGGTTGCCGTCGCAGGCGTCCTGGGCGGTCGCGCCGGCATCGATCCAGGGGGCGCCGCAGGCCACGGTCACCGGGTTGGGGCCGAGGAGGGTCAGCTCGGGCGCCGCGCTATCCGCTACGACGACTTCCCGCACGGCGGCGGCGCGGTTGCCCGCCCCATCGGCAACGGAGTACGTCAATGCGTATGTACCGGGAGAGGCGGCATTCACGCTCCCGGTTACGGTCACCTGCGCGGTGAAATCGCCGCCGCAAGCGTCCTGTGCGGCGAAACCCGGCTCCGTGAACGGGGCGGGGCATTCCAGCACGAGCGGATTCGCCCCCAGCAGCGTGATCTCGGGCGCGTCGCCGTCGGCAACAATGACGCGGCGCGTCGCCTGCGCCGTGAGACCCGCGCCGTCGCGCACATCATAGGTCAGGATATATTCTCCGGGCATTGCCGTATCGACCTCTCCCGTCGTCTGGACCGACGCGCCGAGGTCGCCGTCGCAAGCGTCGAGCGCGCTGACGCCGGGCTCGGCGTAAGGCTCGCCGCATGGCACGAACAGCGGCGTGGCCCCGAGCGGCACGAGCCGCGGCGGCGTGGTGTCCGCGACGACGAAGGTCCGCTCCGCGCGTGCTTCATTGCCCGCAGCGTCGGTCACGACATAGGCGCGCGCGTACGTTCCGGCGCGATGCAGATCAATGTCGTCCTCGAGGACGATGCGCTCCGTCAGGTCGCCTTCGCAGACGTCGAATGCCGTCGCGCCAGGGTCATTCAATGCGCCGCCGCACTCGACGCCGATGCTTTCCGCACCAAGCAGCGTCACCGCCGGCGCGGCCGTATCCTGCACGCGCACCGTGCGGCTGAGCTGGGCCGTCTTGCCGCCGCTGTCCGCGACGCGGTACGTGATCGTGTATTGCCCGGCCGTCGCCGGGTCGACTGTTCCGGTCGTCTGAATCGCCGCCGTGAGGTCGCCGTCGCACGCGTCGTCTGCCGTTGCGCCGGGGTCGGCGAATGTGCCGCCGCACTCCAGGCTGATCGACGCGGAGCCGATGAGCAGCAACTGCGGCGCCGTGGTATCCCGAACGATGACCGTGCGCGCGCGCGACGACTCGTTGCCAGCCGTATCGCTCACGGAATAGGCGATCTCATACGTGGCCGGGATTGTCGTGTCTACCGTGCCCGTCACGTCGATGCTGGCGGTCAGGTCGCCCGCGCACGCGTCCGTGGCCACGGCGCCCGGTTCGACATAGAGAGCGCCGCACTCGACGTAAGAGGGATTCCCGCCGAGCAGCATAAGGGCCGGCGGCGTGTCGTCGACCACCTGAACTTCACGCGCGGCTTCTCCGGTATTCCCTGCGTCGTCCTGTACGGTGTAGGTGAGCAGATACAACGCGGGAGTCTGGGTATCGACCGCGCCGGAAACCTGCACCTGCGCCGAAAGGTCGCCCGCGCAGCCGTCGAGGGCCACGAAGCCGGGCTCGATATAGGGGGAGCCGCAGGAAATGGAAATCACGCCGCCGCCGTTGAGGGCAAGCGCGGGCGGAGTCGTATCCTGCACGTATACGCTGCGCAGCGCCTGCGCCGTGTTGCCGATCGAGTCCGTCACGGAATAGGTGAGCACGTACGCTCCAATCGCGTTGGCATTCACCGTGCCTGCGACCAGAATGGCGGTGGTAAGGTCTCCGTCGAGGTCGTCGGATGCCGTGGCGCCCGGGTCCGTGAACAGCGCGCCACACTCCAGGTAGAACTCGGCGGGGCCGACGAGCGCCACCGTCGGGGGCATGTCCACAACCAGCGCGGCGGCTTCGCTCGTCAAGGTTGTGGCGGGGCCCGATGCGCCGCCGCCCGTGACGGCGGCCCGGTAATTGCCGGAGTCCGCGGCATTGACGGCGGTCAACAGCAGTTCGGGCCCGTCAGCGCCGGGGATATCCTCGAAATTATCCGCACTGATTTCCTTCTGCCACGCATACGACGGGAGCACTTCTCCTCCCACGGCCTGGACGGAGAAAGCGACGTCGTTCCCGGGCCGCACGCGTTGATCGTCCGGCTGCAGGACGAGGCGGAAGGCCTGCGTGGTCACGTCGAAACGAAAATCCGGCGAACTGCGCACCCACGTGCCGTCGCAGACATAAAGGCGGTAATCACCGGAATCCGAGGAAAGGGGATACGCAAACGCGAGGGCGGATTCCTGCGACACGGGTTCGGGCGTGGCCGTCCCCGCAACACGCCGCCAATCGTAGGCGCCGGGCGCGCCCGTGCCGCCTCGGACAAGCGCGGTTATCGCGGCGGGCTCTCCGGAAAGGGCGAACGCGTCTTGCGGCGGAGCGGCAATCTCCAGCGGGGGCAGGGTCACGCCGCGGTCGATGAGCCACACATAACGAACGCTGCCGAGGGCCTCGTGGGAAGTCTCGTTATCCGTGACCTGCGCGGCGGGACGGCCCGTGTCGCCGAGCCAATTCGGCTGCCGCGCGCCCGACACATCGCCGTAGCAGTCGTAACGGGACGCGACGAAATTTCCGCTGACCGTGCTGCGCAGCGTGCTCTTGACCAGGCCTTCGGCGATAGCGGGTATGTCGCCGCTCGCCACGCCGCGCTCAACGAAGATTTCGCCCAGCGTAATGAGCAGGCCGCGCACGAACTGCACGCACTCTGCGTCGCCCAGCGTCATGTAGCCCGCGACCAGATCCTTCAGCGTCTCGCCGAACGCCGGGTCGCCCGCGCTGACTTCATCGATGATGTTCACGGAGAAAAAGACGAAATCCAGTGTGAGATCGGGCCGCACCCGGCCGCGATTCGCCGCATAGCTCGCGCGAATGGCTTCCACCGTCGCGGGGGGAATCCCCGAGAGAACCGTGTCCGCCGGGCCGCCCGTGAGGATGGCCGCGAGCAGGTCCAGTTGGTCATCGTCTTTAATCCCGTTGGCGCTGTTGTCCTCGTTCGAGAATTGCGGCGTGGGGTCCGCCGTGTTCTCCTGGTTAAACCGCGTCTGCCACTCGGGGAACTCCTCCAGCAGCGGTCCGTCCATTCCCGCGAAGATGAGATCGAAATTCAAGGGCAGGCCGTTCGTGAGGTCGTCCGGCGTAACGCATTGCGCGGGCAACGGCGCGGATATCGCAAAGCTGTGCGCGCAGCACACCAGAAAGATCAGCGGAAAGGAGCGTTCGTTCATCTGCCACCTGCGTGTTAGAGAGAGACTGCTCATTTGCGGCTTGCCCTGCCGGATTCCGGTTACAAATCCAGGCATTTGGACGCCATGCGTCGCATTCGGGGCATTCACGGATTCCCCAACAGAGCGGCGAGATCACCCGCAGGCCCTGCACCCCCATGCAGCAGGGATTGTACCACAGACGGTAGCGTACGCGCGTGGGCACCCTGCAACAGGATCTAAATGACGCCGGCATGTTGCGCCTTCGGGCTTCCAGAGCGAAACATGAGTTCCGGCATTGCCGCGTTGGGCCGGAGCACGTGTTCCGTGCTTCGGTGGACGCATGCGGACTACGACCTCGCATATTATTTGAGCAAGACGCCCGCGGAACGGTTCGCGACGGCCAGAATCAGCCGGTGCGGGGTGTATGGCCATAATCGAGTGACAGCGCAACTTCAAAAGAGTTCGTGAGGTTGCTAGACTCGAACGGAGTTGAGTACCTTCTTCCCTGCGGCGACATGGTCGCACATGATGGCTATCTGCGGGCTGCGGCGGCCAGAGAAGCCTGAGGAGCGGGAAAATGGCCGAACCATCTCCCGCCGTCGTGTTGCTCAGCGGCGGCATCGATTCGAGCGTGCTCGCGCACTACACGGCGCGCAGGCTGGGCCGCGCACCGGTGCGCGCGCTCAGCTTTCAGTACGGGCAGCGGCACGCGCGCGAACTCGAATGCGCGCGGTTTCAGGCGCAGGCCGCCGGCATGGCGGCTCACGAGTTGATTGACCTCTCCTTTCTTGGCCCGATGCTCCAAGGCGGCTCTGCGTTGATCGACGGCGGCGGCGGCGTGCCGGACTTGCGCGACCTGCCCAAGGCCGCGCTGGACCAGCCGCCGACGTACGTGCCGAACCGGAACATGATGTTCCTGTCCATCGCGGCGGCGTATGCGGAGGCATGCGGCATCCACGAGGTGTTCTACGGGGCGCAGGCGCAGGATGAGTACGGATACTGGGACTGCACGCGCGCGTTTCTCGACCGCATGAATGACGTGCTCGCGTTGAACCGCCGCGAGCCGGTGCGCATTCACGCGCCGTTCATCGAGAAGCGCAAGGCCGAAACGGTGCGGCTCGGGATGGAACTCGGCGTCGATTTCGCGCGGACGTGGAGCTGCTATCGCGGCGCGGCGCGGCCCTGCGGGACGTGTCCGACCTGCGTGGAGCGGCGCAACGCGTTCCGCGAGGCAGGCGGGAAAGACCCCCTCGCATACCCAGGTTGAGGCGCGCTATTTCTTCGGTTCCGGCGGCGGCGCGATGCGCAGCGACAATTCGTCCAACTGCTTTTTCGTTACTTCGCCCGGCGCGCCCATGAGCAGGTCCTGCGCCTTCTGGTTGAGCGGGAACGCGATAACCTCGCGGATGTTCGGTTCGTCGGCGAGCAGCATGACAATACGGTCGAGGCCGGGCGCGATGCCTCCGTGCGGCGGGGCCCCATAATGGAACGCCTTCCACAGCGCGGGGAACTTCGACTTGACCGTGTGCTCGTCGTAGCCCGCGATCGCGAAAGCCTTCAGCATCACGTCGGGCCGGTGGTTGCGGATGGCACCCGAGGACAACTCGATGCCGTTGCAGACGATGTCGTACTGAAACGCAAGCACATCGAGCGGGTCTTGTGTTTCGAGTGCTTCGAGGCCGCCCTGCGGCATGCTGAACGGATTGTGTGAGAAGTCGATCTTCTTCTCCTCTTCGTTCCACTCAAACATGGGGAAGTCAACGATCCAGCAGAAGGCACACACGTCCGGGTCGATCAGGCCGAGCTGCCTGCCGAGGTAGCCGCGCACCTTGCCCAGGAGCGCGTTTGTCTCGCAACGCTTGCCCGCGCCAAAGAAGATCGCGTCGCCCTCTTCCGCGCCCATGACGCGCAGCAACGCTTCCTTCTCATGCTTCTTGAGGAACTTGACGACGGGGCCGCGCATTTCCCCTTCGCGCAGCGCGATCCACGCCAGGCCCTGCGCGCCTTCCGACTTCGCCCACCGTTCGGCATCGTCGAAGAATTTGCGCGGCTGCGTCGCGGCGCCCTTCGCATTGATTGCCTTCACCGCGCCTCCGGATTTCGCCTGGCTGGCGAAGATTTTCAGGTCGCAATCCGCGAAGATTGCGGTGCAATCGGCCATTTCGAGGCCAAAACGCAGGTCGGGCTTGTCCGACCCGTATTTCTCTATTGCATCGCGGTAGGGGATGCGCGGGAATGTCTCCGCCGGGATCTTCTTGTTCGAAAGCTCCCTGAACAGCCGGACCATGAGCAATTCGAGTTCGTGAAACAAGTCGTCCTGCGTGATGAAGGACATCTCGATATCGATCTGGTAGAACTCGCCGGGACTCCGGTCCGCGCGGGAGTCTTCGTCGCGAAAGCACGGGGCAATCTGGAAGTACCGGTCGAAACCGGAGATCATCAGGAGCTGCTTGAACTGCTGGGGCGCCTGCGGCAGGGCGTAGAACTGCCCCGGGTAGAGCCGGCTCGGCACGAGGTAGTCGCGCGCGCCCTCGGGCGAAGAGCTGGTCAGGATCGGCGTGTGAAATTCGGTGAACCCGCGCCTGGTGAGTTGGTCGCGCGTCACCGCGCAGGCCTGAGACCGCAGCAGAATGTTCCGGTGCATCTTCTCGCGCCGCAGATCGAGGAACCGGTGCGCCAGCCGCATTTCTTCCGAGGTGTCCAGGTCCTGATTCACGGGAAACGGCAGCACGTCGCTCGCGGACTCGGTCAGGAACTCCCGGGCCACCACCTCGATCTCACCCGTGGCGAGGTTCGGGTTGACCGTCTCGGGCGTGCGTTCCGTCACTTCGCCGGTCACGGTGACCACGCTTTCCTGCCGGACCTTCTCCGCCTCGGCGAAACAGGATTGGTCCGGATTGACCACGACTTGGGTCAAGCCGTAATGGTCGCGCAGGTCGATGAAAATGACGCCGCCATGGTCGCGTTTGCGGTGGACCCAGCCGGATAACCGGACCGTCTGGCCCGCGTCGTTCTTGCGTAGTTGCCCGCAGGTGTGCGTTCGGAACGGGTGCATGCTTTTCGCCCTTCTGAAGTCTGTGTGGACGGTCTCCAGGAAGAAGAAAAGTATACTACCCGCCAGAGGCGGAAAACTTCAACCCATGCGCGTGTTTTGGGCCCCGATCCCGCGGAAACGGGCCAACAGCCAGCCGATGCTCATCGCGAGCAGCAGCGCGCCCGCAGCGGTCAGCCACAGAGGTTGCGTCGCACCACACAGCGGACCCGCGTTGTAACCGGAAATCTCCCACGGCAGCAGCCTGCCTCCCATAAGGCCGAGGCCGTTGAGCAGTGCGTGCCCGAATATGCAAAGACCAAGCGAGCCAGTCTGCAAGAGCCACCAACCGAACACCATGCCCGCGGCGAAGGCGGCCGGGGCCTGCCATATGTTCAGGTGCAGCAAGGCAAACAAGACGCTGACGGATACGACGGCGACAATGGCGTTGTAACGGGCACGCAAGCCATGGAGGATCAGGCCGCGAAACAGCAGTTCCTCACCGACGGGCGCGACGACGACCAGTGTAAGCGCCGTTGCCCAGAGCGGCGCGTTATCGCCTATCAACGCTTCCACGAATTCAAAGGCTTCTTCCGGCGGCTCGACCAAGCGCAGCATGTAGTTGTTGATCTCTGAACAGACCAGGTGCAGCCCGAGCACGAGCATGGCCGCCGGCAGCAGCAAGCCGGGGCTGAAACCGAGGCTTCCGAGGATGCCCCGCCGGGGCCGCGGCGACAACAAGAGCCCGAATCCCAGCGTCAGGAACATGCTGGACAGGTTCATCAATCCCAAGCCAAGCGGATGGGCCAGCAACTGCCTGTCGAGGACCAGGCCCGCCACATGCAACGCCGCTCCTGCGAATATCTGGATGGCCAGCGCGAGCAGCACAAGCCCGATGGCGCCCCAAAGGCCCGGGAACGGACGGCGCGCCCGAACGGGCGCAGGCGCGGGCAGCGGCGCTATGGACGGCACCCCCGCCGGAGCCGGGGGCCATTGTGCGGCCTGCCGGTCCAGATGCGCCAGCAACGCATACAGGAGAATAATCGTCTTCCCGTCCTGGACCGCGTGCGTTTCCAGCATGGCGCGCACCTGATTCAGCGGGACCTCGACCAGCTCGATGCGTTCCTCCGGGTCCGGGCGGGGCTCCGTTTGTTCCAGGTCGAAGGCAAGATAGAGGTGAATCCGCTCGTTGCAGTACCCGATGGACGCGAAAGCGAAGCTCAGCGGAATGATGCGCCCCGCGCGATAGCCCGTTTCCTCCTCCAGTTCGAGCCGGGCGCGCTGTTCCGGGTCTTCTTCCCCTTCCAGTTTGCCGGCGGGCGCTTCGAGCACATATTCACCCACGGCGATGCGGAATTGGCGCACCAGGATCACGGAATGCCCGGTGAATGGCAGGACGCACACGCCGCCAGGATGCTCGACCACCTCGCGGTACGCCAGGCCGCCGTTGTCGAGCGTCACGTCGCCGACGCGCAGTCGTACCACGCGGCCGTCGTAGACGATGCGGCTGTCGGTCCAGATTTCCATGATGGTTGCCAGAATTACGCCGGAAAAGACTCCGCCGGGAGACGCCACAGGATAAGAAAAGCGTTGCGCAAGGCACACCTTGCGGGACGCGGCGCGCGCGTTTTCCGGACTCTGCTTTGCGTGCTATCATACCATCTCCCAACACGGAAACACCTCATGAATAATGGCGACTGGCTGAAAGACATCATCAAGGAAACGCGGCAGTTGCTTGAGCAACACGCGCATGGCGCCCGGCGCACCATTGTGCTCTCTCCGGAGGTGGCGGCCATGCTGGAACAATTCACGCCCGGGGAAAGCGTTCCCGAAACCGCCGGGGAGGTCGCTGAAGTGGAAACCGCCGCGCCGGAAGAGCCGGCATCTGAAACGGCCGGGGACCCATCCTGCGCGGATACGAGGAAGGAGGAGGCGCGGACGGCTCTTGCCGCTCTCGCGACGGAAGTGGCGCAGTGCGTCAAGTGCGGACTTTTCGAATGCCGGACGCAAACCGTTTTCGGCGATGGGGAGCCGGACGCGAAGCTGGTGTTTGTCGGGGAAGCGCCGGGTGCGGAAGAAGACCGCCAAGGCAAACCGTTCGTGGGGCGCGCGGGCCAGTTGCTTACGGATATCATCGAGAAGGGGATGAGCCTGAAGCGCCGGGACGTGTACATCTGTAACGTGCTGAAGTGCCGCCCGCCGGGGAACCGCAACCCGAGCCCCGAAGAGGTCTACTATTGCGAGCCGTATCTCATCCGGCAACTGGAAATCATCCGGCCGAAGGTGATCTGCGCGCTGGGCAAGTACGCGGCGCAGACCCTGCTGAAGAGCACGGCGCCGGTCAATCGCCTGCGTGGCCAGTGGTGGAAGTATCACGACATCCCGCTGCGCGTCACGTACCATCCCGCCTACCTGCTGCGCAATCCGTCCGACAAGAAGAACTGCTGGCTGGATATTCAGGAAGTCATGAAAGTGCTGCGGGGCGAAATCGCGCCCTGAGCGGTTGGTTATGTCATGGAGCCTGCACACACACCCGAAACCCGCACGCTGCCTTTCAGGCCGCCCGTGCGTTGGCACAACTCGCTGTATTTCCGCGTCGTGCTCTTGTGCGGCGTGCTGCTCGTCTGTCTGCTCGGTTCGGTAGTGACCATATCGCGCTACTATTTCGAGGAGGCCGTCTCGGAGATGGAGGTGGAAGCCGCGCGGCTCGCCGACCGCATCAGCGTTGTCTTCGACGAGAACCCCGAAATCGACCTCGAATCCCTGGAACGGGAGTCCATGCGCCTCAGCGCGGGAAGCGATATCGAATTCGAGCCGTACACGGGCAACCGGTTCCAGGGTTCCATTACGCTCGAACGCGACCCGAACGGCCGTATCACGCGTGTGGCGCGCGTGCCGCTGCTCCTGGGCGACCGGCACGTATTGATGACACTGCAAGTGCCCGTGGAGCCGGGCGTCGAAGTGATGCGCGCGCTGCGCAACCGGAACATGCTCGCGTTGATCGCCGTGTTCCTGCTCACGCTCTCGCTCATGGTCTACTTCATTTACCGGGCGCTGCGGCCGCTGAAGGACCTGTCGGATTCGTGCGCCGCCATTTCGAGCGGCGACCTGCGGCCCGTGGGCACGCGCCGCGCCGCGGGGGAAATCCGCGCGCTCGAAAACACGTTCAACGACATGGTCGCGGCGCTCAAGGAAAAAGAGATGGTCGAGGCGAAATTGCGCCAGGCGCAACGGCTTTCCGCGCTGGGCAACCTCGCGGCGGGCGTCGCGCATGACGTGCGCAATCCGCTCAACGCGATCAAGTTACTGTCGAGCCACGCCATCGACAACCTTGAAGGGGCCGAAGGGACCGCCGCCGCGCGCGGCCATCTTGAAACCATACGAAACGAGGTCGGGCGGCTCGAAGAGATCGTGTCAAGCTTCCTGTCCCTCGCGAAAGAGAGCGAGTTGAAGGCCGTCTCCTGCGGCGTGGACGCGCTGCTCGGGGAGTGCGTTCGCCTGATCCAGAAGGATGCCGAGGCGCGGCGGATACGGTTAAGCGCGGAGTTGCGCGCGAGCGGCGCCACGTTGCTGCTCGATCCGAAGCACTGGACGCGCGCGATCCTGAACGTGCTCCTGAACGCGCTGGAGGCGTGCCCGCCGGAGAGCCGCGTGCGCCTGTTCTCGCGCGTGAGCGGCGCCACGTGCGAGATCGAAATCCGGGACGACGGGCCCGGCATGACCGCGGAAGCCGCGGAGCGGGCGTTTGAACCCTATTTCACGACCAAGGCGGGCGGAACCGGCCTCGGCCTGTCGCTCACGCGCGGCATCATCGAGGAACACGGGGGGAGAATCGACCTGTACAGCGTTGCGGGGCACGGCTGTCAGGTGGTCATCAGCATGCCCATCGAGAATACGAAAGCCCATGAAAGCTAAGATCATTGTTGTTGAAGACGACGCGGTCCAGCGCGACATCATCGCGCAGATTCTGGAACAACGCGGCTACGCCGTGCGGCGCACCGCGTCCGCCGCGGAAGCCATCGACGCGATCAAGACCGAGCCCTGCGACCTGTTGCTGACCGACCTGAAAATGCCCGGCATGGACGGACTCGAACTGCTGCGCGCAACGAAGCGGGTCAATCAGGAAATCGAGGTGGTCGTGATGACCGCGCACGCCACGATTTCCACCGCCGTCACCGCGATGAAGGAGGGCGCGGTCGACTACCTGCAAAAGCCCTTCGACAAGGACGAACTGCTGCTGGTCGCGGCCAACGCCCTGGAACGCGGCGAACTGCGCCGCCAGAACCGCGAACTGCGGCAACTCGTGACCGACACCGTGTCGCTCGGCAATATCGTCGGCGATTGTGAGCCCATGCGGCAGGTGTTCGACCGCGTGCAGCGCGCGGTGCGTGTCACCAGCACGGTGCTGATACTCGGCGAGTCCGGCACGGGAAAGGAACTCGTGGCGCGACACATCCATTTCGCCGGGCCGCGGCAGAAGAAGTCCTTTGTCGTCGTCAATTGCGCGGCGATCCCGGACAATCTGGTGGAATCGGAGCTGTTTGGGCATGAAAAGGGGGCGTTCACCGGCGCGGAGACCGCGCGGGCGGGCAAATTCGAGACCGCCGATGGCGGGACGATCTTCCTGGACGAGATCGGCGACATGCAGTTGCCGAGTCAGGCCAAATTGTTGCGCGTGCTGCAGGACGGCTGCGCCGAGCGCGTGGGCGCGACCCAGCCGCGCAAGGTGGACGTGCGCGTGATCGTGGCGACCAATTGCGACCTCCGCAGACGGGTCGAGGAAGGCGCCTTCCGGGAGGATCTCTATTTCCGCCTCGACGTGCTGACCATCAAACTGCCGCCGCTGCGCGACCGCATCCAGGACCTGCCCCTGCTCGTGGCGCATTTCCGCGAGAAGCTGAAGCGGAAACTGGGTCTGGAGGCGGCCCCCGCCATCGACGCGGCGGTCATCGATGTATTCCGCCGCTACCGCTGGCCGGGCAACGTGCGCGAACTGGAACACACCCTCGAACAGTTGTTCATCCTGGCGGACCGGGGCCCCATTACCACCGCAATGCTTCCGGACAAGTTCCGCGAGCCCGCGCCGCTGCCGGCGGCGTGGGTTTTGCCGCCGGGCGGGATCGTGCTGGAAGACCTCGAACAGGACCTGATTCGCCAAGCGTTGCACGCTTCCGGCGGGCGCATCAAGGAAGCCGCCGAATTGCTCGGCATCAGCTACAAGACCCTGCAATACCGATTGAAGAAACACGAGATAGACCGTAACGTCGAGTGAGGCTCGGAATTCATGGCGGGCGGAGAAGAGGTCAAGCACATCTGCGTATACGCTTCTTCGAGCGATGCGTTGGACGCCTGCTATTTCGCGGCGGCGCGCGCGTTTGGGGCTCTGCTCGCGCGGCGCGGCGGCACGCTGATCTTTGGCGGCGGCTGCATCGGGCTGATGGGCGAAGCGGCGCGCGCGGTGCATGCGGGCGGCGGACGCGTCGTAGGCGTGATCCCCGACCGGCTTGTCCTTCCCGGGGTCGCGTATGAAAGCGCCGATGAGCTTATCGTGACACCCGACATGCGCACGCGCAAGGCCACGATGGAAGCGCGGGCGGAGGCGTTTGTCGCCCTTCCTGGCGGAATAGGCACGCTCGAGGAAGTGCTCGAGGTG
>JAGMZX010000004.1:49489-59699 GCA_018005585.1 Candidatus Hydrogenedentota bacterium
CCTGCTGCCCGCGGCCCGGCTGCACCTCGAACGCGGCTACGGATTCGCGGGCTTCGATAAGCATGACCTCGACGAAGACACGGCCGACCGCACGGACGGCGTGCATCCGCTCTACCCCGGGCACGATTGGGCAACGCTGGCGGCATGGGCGTGGGGCTGCATGCGGGTCATGGACTATCTTGAAACCGTCGGCGGCGTCGACGCGGCCAGAATTGCGTTGACGGGCCATTCGCGGGCGGGCAAAACGGCATTGCTCGCGGGCGCGGCCGATGAGCGGTTCGCGCTTGTCGTTCCCCACGCCAGCGGCGCAGGCGGCGCGGGCGCGTACCGGGTCATGGGTCGCGGTTCGGAGACGCTGCGGATGATCACGTCGCCGAACCGGTTCCACTACTGGTTCCAGCCGCGCCTGGCCTTGTTTGCCGGTCGGGAGAATCGTCTTCCCTTCGACCAGCATTTTCTCAAGGCGCTCGTCGCGCCGCGCGCACTGCTCTGTATCGAAGGCCAGGATGACCTGTGGGCGAATCCGCTCGGCTCGCAGATAACGACGCAGGCCGCGCAGCCCGTGTTCGATTTCCTCGGCGCGCCCGACCGGAACGGCCTGCACATCCGGCCCGGCGGCCACGACACCACAATGGAAGACTGGGCCGCACTGCTCGATTTCGCGGACCATGTATTCCGCGGCGCGCCGGACGACCCGAAATTCCACACGCTGCTCGACGCGGAGGCGAAACCGCGCCTCAGCTGGCAGGCGCCGGCGCCCTAGCCGCGCGGCGCGTCCTCGCGCAGCGCCGCGGCGGCGGATTCGATCGCGCGCGTGACGTCCGGCAGGTGCAACAACTGATTCGCGAAGAATCTCACCGGATTCCGCTTGCGGTATGCAGTGTCGAGCGGGGGGCAATCGAGGATGCGCGCGGCCTTGGGGAAAATGCTTCCCCGTTTCACGCGCACCATGCCCCGGCGGCGCAGGTAACGCAACGCACCGCGGACTTCTCCTTCCAGGCGCGCAATAAGCCCCGGATGGATGTGGCGGCCTTGGAGGTTGTCGCGCACGCGGCGGCAGGCTTCGCACAGCGCATCCTTCGTCAGTTCCAGGCCGCGGCCGTGCAGACACCAGAGATAGAGCAGCGCGCTTACGATGTGCGTCGCGTGAATCTCGACCAGGCCGCCCAGCCTGGCTGCAAGTTCCTCGTCAAAGGCGCGTTGTTGCTCCCGGCCGGCTTCCGGTTCCAGATACACCGGCGGGCCAAACACGACGACACTGTTGTGCCGCGCGGGATCGAACGTGCGCACGAGCGGTACGGCGGGCACGCGCCAATCGGGATGCTTTGCCTGCGTCTGCGCGAGGAAGAACGCCACGCCGCGCGACCGCGCCGCGCGGCCGCCGTATTCGATAAGGACGCCGCTGCGCGAGCGCGTGCCGCCGGGGAACATGAGGAAAGCCTCGCGCGCCTCGAGCAGGTCGAGGAGCGGCTTCAATTGCGCGGGTTTCGCGCCGCCCCGGCTGATGAAACAGGCGCCGCCCATTTCCAGCATGTCGTGCGGCCTGAACGGGAAAAACCGCCACGCCCAGTGGTTGAAGAAATCGTCCCGGGCCATGAAGCGCACATAGAGGCGCTCTTCGCTGGCGCGCGTGACGGCGCGGAAGATATAGAGCGGGTCACTGAGCCGCACATGATTCGCGGCGAAGACGGCGGGACTGCCGCGCGGGCAATGCTCCGCGCCGACAATGCGCGTGCGGCGGTCCCAATGCAGGATCGAGCCGCAGAAGGCCTGGTATTCCGGGTAGTAGTCGGTGAATCTGGGGCGGCGCGCCAGACCGGCGCGATACAGGAAATATCGCGCGAATACAGGGATTGCCATCAGCCATGCGCGCAACGCTTGCATAGGACATGTATTCTAAGGGCCGATGAAAGCAGGGGCAAGCCGTCCGTTGCGCCGGTCCGGGTTCAATACGCCGTTCAGGGTGTCTTGGCGTAGAACTTCGAGAGATTCTGGATCACCATGGCGAAGTTGTCCCAATCACGGAAGAACACCGTAACAAGCAGAATAATGATGCTTTCGAGGGCGGATGTCCCTCCGACTTGCCCCATATGCGGCGCGCGCGTGATGGCTCGCGTATGCATGGTCATTTCGTCCTTTCCTGGCCCAGCCTGCATTCGACTGAGATGCGTAACGCCCGGTTTTCGCCTGTCGCCCGGTTACTATATAATCCAGCTTCCCCGATTGTTACAAGCCTGCGGGCAGATTCTTTTCATGGAGGGTCATCGTGAATCCGTTTCATATGCTGACGGTCCCATTGGCGGCGGCTTGTCCGGGGCTCGATCCCGACGACATCGGCGTTGGCCCGCCGCCGAAACTGGAGCTTGGCGACGTGGCCGTGAACCTGTTTCAGGCGGCCCGGAAACTGGGCATTCCGCCGGCCCGGCTGGCCGCGCAGATGACGCAGGCCGACCTCGGACCGCGGGTGACGGGCGCGCAGGCCGCGGGGCCGTATCTGAACCTGCGCCTGGACCGTGCGGCGTTCGCAAGCGAGATCGTCGGGACGATTCTGGCCGAGGGCGCGGCTTTCGGTTCGAACCGGAGCGGCGCGGGCAGGTCGGCGCTCATCGAACACACGAGCATCAACCCGAACGCGAGTCCCCACGTGGGCCGCGCGCGCAACGCCATGATCGGCGACAGCTTGGCGCGCCTGCTCCGATTCGAGGGCTTCGACCTGCAGGTGCACTATTACGTGAACGACATCGGCAAGCAGATCGGGCTGCTTACGCTCGTGGCCGCGGACCGCGAGAACCTCGCTTTCGACGAAGTGCTGCGGCTCTACGTCGAGGCCAATGCGCGCGCGGAAACGGACCCGGAATTCGCGGCGCGCGGGTTCGAACTCCTTGCGAGGATGGAAGAGGGCGACGCGGACACGCGGGCGCGCTTCCGCAAGGTGGTGGATATCTGCCTGCGCGGCCAGTTGGGCGTCCTGGCGCGGCTTGGCGTGCGCTACGATTGCTTTGATTACGAGTCGGCGTATCTGAAAGACCCGCGGCTGGAACCGGTGCTCGGCGCGCTGCGCGCGAAGGGCGCTCTGTTCACGGACGAGGAGCAGCGCCTCGTCGTGGACCTCGCCCCGCTGGGCCATCCGGTCGAGGAAGGCCGGTACTTCGTGCTTCTCCGCGCGAACGGCAGCAGCATGTACGGCTATCGCGACCTCGCTTACAACATCGACAAGGCGTCGCACGGCGCGGACTTCAATCTGGTCGTTCTGGGCGAGGACCACAAGACGTATCAGCAGCAGATCACGATGATCCTCGAAAACGCGGGCCACCGCACGCCGGAAGCGGTTTACTACGCGTACATCCTGCTCAAAGAGGGCCACGATTCCGGCGAGCATTCCAAGATGTCGACGCGTCAGGGCAAGGTCGTGCTGCTCTCCGATTTTCTGGACCAGGCAACGGCGCTCGCGGCGCGGCGCGTGGCCGAGCAATGCCGCGACCTGCCGCCCGAGGAGCAGCATGCCATCGCGGCGCAGGTGGCCGTGGCGGCGGTGCGGTTCAGCGTGCTGCGCGTGAGCCCGAACCGCAACGTCATATTCGACATGGACGCGAACCTGTCGTTCACGGGCGACACGGGCCCCTACATTCAATACTCCTGCGCGCGGATTAACTCGATCCTGCGCAAGTACGGCCAGCCGCTCGAGGCCGCCCCCGTAGGCGAGTACCCGCGGGTCACGGACGCCGAGTGGGCGCTGCTCCTGAAGCTGACGGCATTCCCGCAGACCGTGTCCGGCTGCCTGGCACAGCGCACGACCGCGCCCGTGGCCCAGTACGCTCTCGAGACGGCCCGCCAGTTCACGACGTTCTATCACGAATGCCCCGTGCTCACGGCGGAGACGCCCGCGCTCGTGCGGGCCCGCGCGGAACTGTGCGCCGCCACGCGCCAGACCATCGCGAACGCTCTGCAACTGCTCGGCATCGACACGCCGGAACGCATGTAGCGCGGCCGAACGCGCCCGGCCCGTGAGCGCCGTGTAATCGTGTGCCTACCTGGCCAGCAGGGAGAGCGCGTCCAGGATGGCGATACGGGCCTGATCCGCGAGGGTGCGGTCGGTTTCCTTGTTGTGCCAGAGGATCTTCTGAGCGGCTCCCGATTCACAAACGCGGCTGGGCCATGCTTCGAGCGTCTCGCGGGCCCGCGCGACGGCCTCGGGCGGCGCGTTGCGCGCCTCGGCTTCGGCGACGGCGCGTTCAAGCATGGCCAGGTATTCGTAATCCTCTATGCTCTCACGAATAGCCTCCATGTGCTTGCCCGGCGTTACGCTTTTCGCGTCGAGGAAGAGCGGCGTATACATGTTGCGCGGCGTTGCGTACTCGTTCCAGGACGATACGCCGGCGTTGTCGCCGAAGGCCCAGAAATAGGTCGCCGTGGCGCCGTAGCGCCAGCAATCCCATGCCTGGAGGCGGAAGTAGCGGTAGGGGTCCAGCAGGCGGACGGGCCCGCTGCACGAGTAGAATTCCAGCGTCTTGCCGCGCGCGCGTTGCGCGGCGAAGTAGTCGCGGTAAGCGGCATCGGCGTTTCTGAAGATGACGCGGTTCGGGCACAGCACGTCCCATTCGTCGACGGATTCCTGCAGCGCGAGCGACATGTCGTTGTAGATCGGGTCTTCCCACACGCGCACGCCCGTGCCTGCCGCGTGGATCGCCTTCGCCCACGCGAGGATGATGGCGTCCTGCTCCGGGCTCCGGGGTTCGTCCACGAGCAACAGCGCGAGTTTTTCCGGCGCGACGCCCTTCGACCGCGCATGGTCCGCCCAGAAGCGGATCCAGCCCTGCACGGCCGTGTCGAATTCGGGCGCGCCGATAGACCACTTGGCGCAGGACTTTCCGACCGACGCAAATACGCAGTAGAGGCCCGCGTCAGGCCAGCGCCGGAGCCATTCATCGAAGTTCGCGGTGTCGGGCGGCGCGGCCAGGTTTCCCGCATCGTCATAGGCGCCATGCGGCAGCGCCGCCGCCGTGGCCCAGGGGGCGTCGACGAAATGGGCGCGCAAATGCGCGATAAACGCGTCCCGGTTCTCGGGCGTCACGCCGTAGTGGCGCTCCGAATTCGTGTAATCCCAGCCGCCGCAATGCAGCGTGGGCCGGTCCGGAAACCGAAACGGATACAGCGCGAGCGTGAGCGGCACGACGTGGTGCTGTTCGCCCGAATTCAACTCGATGTGCGCCTGAAACCGGCCCGGCTCCAGGTCCCCCGGGCAAAACGTGAGCCAGACCTGCCGGGTCATGCCCGAAGGCACGCCAATGCGGTACGCTTCGCCTTCGCGCGCGGCATCGGTCAGCGCCGCGGCGACGGGCTTCCCCGTCTGCGTATCGGTCCATTCGACTTCCTGTACCACGACAAAGCCGGGGTTCACGCCGCCCGGCAACCCCCGCACGCGCATCTCGAAATGTGCGTCCGTCTCGCCTGCGTTTGTGACGTTGAACGACGCGGCGCGGTACTCATTGCGCATCATGGCCACGCTCATCGCGGGCGCGGCGCTTTCCGGCGGGTCCGCGAGCAGTTCCAGCGGGTCCCAGAGGTTCGAGGTCCACACCGTAACGGGCGCACGGCCCTCGGCGCGCCACAGCGCCGCATGCGCACGAAGCACCCGCGCGTGCAGTTCGTTCAGGGGCATCACGGTCCGGAAGTCCTCCGGATAATCGACGGGCAGACCCGGAATGGCCTCCGCGATGCGGTCCAGCTCCGCCGCAATCGCGGTGTGCGCGTCCGGGGCGGATTCCAGCGCGGCCAGTTTCTCGCGCACTTCCGCGATATCACGCTCGATGCGCCGGCGCACGCCGGTGTGAACGGCCAGACGCTCCATCCCCTTCGCCAGGCTGGTAATCGGCTGTCCCGCGCGCGGCGCGCCAATCCACGCCGGCTCGCCCGCGTAGACTTCGATCTCATCGACGAAGATGTACGGCGAGGCCCAGATGCCCAAGGCTACGTAGCGGCCCCATGTTTCAAGCGCGTCCGTGCGGAACCGGTGCGCCGCATACGCGTCCTCCGGGGGACTCCCCGCGGCGGCGCTGAGTTCGACGAGTTCGCCCGCATCGTAGAACACTTTGTCCTCGCCCGCGACGAACAGCAGGATCGCCTCGGGCCACGCGACGCCCGCCGCACCCGCGGCGGTGCTGTACGAGACCCCGCGAATGGCCCGAGGCGCGCCGAGATCGATGACGATGATGACGGGCCGGGCTCTTTGCCAGCCGACCGTGCCCGGCTGGGTCCAGAAATGGCCCTCGGTGTACACGCCGTCGGTAAGTTGCCGCGCGTCGCCGTCGTCGGTGCAATGCTCGTAATCGGGGCGCGGTTCGAGCGTGTACGACGCGCCCAGCGCGATGTTTTCGGGCGCTTGCGCCGCGGCCATCGCGCACAGCAGGGCCGCGCCAAACCCGAACGCGCGGCAGGTCCAGAATGCGGATTGCGGGTTCATGACCCCACCTCCATGTTTTGCCCTTTTTTGCCGCCCGCTGCAGGCGGCGCGGGCGGATGCAGGGTAGCACACGCAAACGCGCAAGCCAAAGGAACGCGATGATGCCGCAAGGACGCGTGACGGTTAGAGCAGCGCCGTTTCCGTCACGATGATGCCGTCGCGGTCCGCATAGAGATGCTGGCCGGGAACGAAGTCCACCCCGCCGAAACACACCGGGACGCCGCGTTCGCCGAGGTTGCGTTTGAGCGTTTTCATCGGGTGCGTACCGAGCGCCTTTACCCCGAGGTCCATCCGCGCGATGGCCGCCGCGTCGCGGATGCAACCGTTGATCACGAGCCCGCTCCAGCCGTTCCGGACGGCCAATGCCGCAAGCCGGTCTCCCAACAATGCGCGGCGCATCGAGCCGCCGCCATCGACCACGAGCACTCTGCCCTGCCCCGGCTCCTCGGCACATATCCGGACCAGGCTGTTGTCCTCGAAGGTCTTGATAGTCTCAATAGGCCCGTGGAACGCGATGCGCCCCCCGAAATCGAGCAGGCACCATTCCGCCGCGCGCACGCGTTCCTCAAACCGGTCGCACAGGTCCGCCGTCGCGAAGTCCATCATCCGGTCTCCCAACTTAGAATCGGCTGATATCGCGTCCGAAAATGAAGGTGGTCAGCCAATTCTGCACCACGAGTATCTTGTTCCGCATGCTGATGAGCTTGGTGATGTACGCCGAGCGCCAAAACAGCCATGCGGCATAGCCGCGCCCCTTGACGTTCTTGAAATCCGCCAGCGCCCGGTGCTCGCCGATATACGCCAGCATGCCCATGTGCCGGTAGCGGAACGGCTTGGCCGTCTTGCCGCGCGCGAGTTGGTTCAGGTAGCGGGCGAGGTACTTGCCCTGCTGTTGCGCCACTTGCGCTGTCGCGGGCAGGTCCTGGTCCTGCAGGATCGAGCAATCGCCGATGGCGTAGACGTTGCGCGTGCCCGCCACCAGGAGATGACGGTCCGTGACCAGCCGTTGCAGGGGGCCCTTGGGCACATCGAGCGAGCGCACCAAGTCATTTGCGGCGATGCCGGTGGACCAGACCACGAGGCCGCACGGGATGGATTCGCCCGTACTCAGGATAACGGCGTTTTCCTGAACCTCGGACACCTGGCAACCGGTCCGGATATCGACGCCGCCGCGCCGGAAATGGCGCAAGGCGTACTTGCTCAGCTTCGCATCGAACGAGGACAGGATGTCGTTGCGCGCTTCAAGCAACGTGATCTTGACATGGGGCATCAGGTCCGGGAACCAGCGATGGAGGTCCTGCCGCACGAAATCGTGCATTTCCGCGGCAAATTCAACGCCCGTGGGCCCGCCGCCGACCACGACGAAATGGAGCAGCATGCGTACCTCGCCGAGGTCCCGCTTCGGCTTGCTCGCCCGCTCGAAGCACTCGATGACCCGCTGGCGGATCGCGCGGGCGTCCGCGAGTTCCTTCATAAAGAACGAATTCTGTTCGACGCCCGGCACACCGAACGTGTTGCTGACGACGCCCACGCCTATGACCAGCAAATCGTAGGTGATAGCGTACGGCGTGTTGCGGAAGAACCCCTCGCAATGGGCCACGTTGTTTTCGAGGTCAATGCGCCCGCAACGCGCCTGATGGAACCGGATATTCCAGCGGGCCGTGCGGATCGGCTCGATAATGCTGCGGAACTCGATCGTACCCACGGTCGTGCTCGGCAGCAGCGGCGTGAACAAGAAGTGATTGCGCGGGCTGACGACGATCACCTCGTACCGGTCCACGTCAATGTCCTTGACGAGACTGAACGAGGCGAAACCCGTGCCAAGTATGAGCAGTCTGGGACGCGTAGCGTTCATGAGGGGTTCCGGCGCCTATTCCCCCGGAAATGGAGTATCCCCGATGCAGGCGAAACAAGGGGACCGGGGCGCGCTATTCCCCGGCGGGAAAGGACCAAAGCGACCGAAAAGACGTAAGGGGCAAAGAAACGGCTGCCCAAGACACCGTTGCAGGGAGAAGGCCAAAAGGCTGGCAGGCAAGAGACCTATGATAGCATTGGCCGCAGCTTGTCGCGCAGGCGTTTCTCCACCTCAGGGGTGACGCTGCAGCCGAGATCGCCTCCGAAACTGGCGATTTCCTTCACCATCGACGAACTCAGGAACACGTATGGCTCACTGGGCATCAGGCAGACGGTGTCGACCTCGGGGTTGAGTTTCCGGTTGTTGATTGCCAGGGTCAGCTCATACTCGAAGTCGGACATGACGCGCAGGCCGCGGATGATCGCAATCGCGTTATGCCGGCGCGCGAATTCGACGCTCAGCGAATCGAACTGGGTCACGGTGACCGCGGGCATGTCGCGCACCATCTCGCGCAGCATTTCGAGCCGTTCCTCGACGGAAAACAGGCCGGTCTTGCGGATATTGGCCGCAATGGCGACAATCACCCTGTCGAACATGCGGCCCGCACGCTCGATAAGGTCGAGATGACCGCGCGTGGGCGGATCGAAACTTCCCGGATACAACGCTACGCGTTCACTCATCTCTTTTCTTCTCCTCCCGCAACTGCTGCGCCGCGGCCAGCGCGGCCTCATACACCTTGCGCACGGGAACACCGGACCGCTGCGCAACGACGCGGCAATCCTCGAACTCCGGCGCGGCCGCGCTCAGTTGTCCGTCGAACCATCCCACTTTTACGCGCACCGTGCCCCACGGCGTCTCGGCGTCGCGCCAGTCCCGGGCCAATACGAAGCGGCGCTCGGCGCGCACGCGCACGCCGAATGTCGTGGAATGCGCGAACAGGACACGCACGATAGCGGAAACGCGAGGTTCATCGCAAAGGACGGTGATACCATGCGCCGGGCGGGCCTTCTTGCCGAGCACCGGCGTCACGAACGCATCGCGCGCGCCCGCTTCCAGCAGCGCCTCGACGAGCGGCGGGTAGAGTTCCCCGGTCATGTCGTCGATGTTCGCTTCGACCACGGAAATGGCCTCCGTGCCCGGCGCCGCGTCCAGGGCCTCGCCGGTCATCACGCGCAACACGTTCGGCAGGTCAGGCAAGTCGCGCGTGCCGGCGCCATAGCCGATGGTTTGCACCGACATGGCGGGCGCGGGGCCGAAGCGTTTCGCGCATTGCGCCACGAGCGCCGCGCCCGTCGGCGTCACCAGTTCCGCCTCGACAGACCCGCCATAGGTCGGTTTGCCGCGCAGCAGAAGGGCCGTGGCGGGCGCGGGGACAGGCATCACGCCGTGCGCGCAGCGCACCGTGCCCGACCCGAGGTGCATGGGCGACACGGCGATCTCGTCAACACCAAGCAGATGCAACGCATGTTGCGCGGCGACAATGTCCACGATGGAGTCGACGGCGCCGACCTCGTGGAAATGCACCTTTTCCGGCGTCGACCCGTGCACTTCCGCCTCGGCGTCCGCGAGCAGGCGGAATGTCCCGATGGCCGCGGTCTTCACCGGCTCAGGCAACATGCCCCGCTCGATGATTTCAACCACATGCCGCAGATGCCGGTGCGGTTGAGCCGCGCTATCGTCGAGCAATACCCGGAATTGTGTCGCCTGTATGCCCTTCTTCTTCACCTTCTCCGCGGCTACCGTGAATCCCTGCACGCCCAGCGATTCAAGCCCCGTTCGGATCGTCTCGAAAGACGCGCCGGCGTCGATCAACGCGCCCACGCTCATATCGCCGCTGATCCCGCTAAAACAATCGAAGTACAGAATCCGCATAACCCGCCTTGTGTGTGGGCATC
>JAGMZX010000004.1:59799-91474 GCA_018005585.1 Candidatus Hydrogenedentota bacterium
AGCCCCGTTCGGATCGTCTCGAAAGACGCGCCGGCGTCGATCAACGCGCCCACGCTCATATCGCCGCTGATCCCGCTAAAACAATCGAAGTACAGAATCCGCATAACCCGCCTTGTGTGTGGGCATCATACCCATCTCATCCTGCACGGGCGAGACGCCCGTGCCACGCTTTCCGCAGCATGGGCATCTTGCCCATGTTCCTGCACGGGCGAGACGCCCGTGCCACGTGTCACGTACCTTGCTTCTTGGACGCGAGCCGGTTGATGGCCGAAGCGGCGACCGCCGCGCCGAAGCCGTTGTCTATGTTTACCACGGTGAGGCCGGTGGCGCACGAATTCAGCATGCCGAGCAGCGCCGAGAGGCCGCCGAACGAAGTCCCGTAGCCGATACTGGTCGGCACGGCAATAATCGGCCGCTCGACCAGCCCGCCGATAACACTCGGCAGCGCGCCTTCCATGCCCGCGCACACGATGACGACGTGCGCGCCGTCCAGCTTCTCCCGCTGGCCGAACAGGCGGTGTATGCCCGCCACGCCCACATCGTAGACGCGCTCGACGCGGTTGCCCAGCGCGGCGCAGGTCACGGCGGCTTCCTCCGCCACGGGGATGTCGCTCGTGCCCGCGCAGACAATGGCGATGTAGCCGTCCAGCGGCTCCGGCGGCTCGACCGTAATCGTGAATGCCCGCGCCGCCTCGTGGTACACGGCGTCGGAGAACGCGCTTGTTACCGCCGCAATCACTTCGGGCGCGCAGCGCGTGCCCAGCACGTTGCTGCCGTGCTCGCGCATCCGGTTCACAATCGCGACGACCTGTTCCGGGGTCTTGCCCGCGCAGAAGATGGTTTCGGGATACCCCTTGCGCAGCATGCGGTGGTGGTCCACTTTTGCAAAGCCCAGGTCCTCGAATGGCAGGTTGCGCAGCCGTTCGAGCGCCTCCTCGATCGCGACGTTGCCCAACGCCACTTCGGACAAGAGGCTCTTGAGTCTCGACGTGTCCATGTTGTACCGACCCTCAACGGAGGAATGTATCCTACGCAAAACGCGGCTGGCGGGCAACGTGTTCCGGCCGGAGCGGGAATCGTTCAGCGGTCCCGCTCGATGATATAACGCGCCAACGCGCGGAACATATCCGCTTCCGGCCCGAACCCCGCCAGCGCGTCAAGCGCGGCATCCCGCGCTTCCGCCGCGAGCGCGCGAGCGGGCTCCAATCCCACGAGCGCGGGGTAGGTGGCCTTCAGATGGCCGGCGTCCGCGCCGACACGCTTGCCCAGCGCGTTCTCATCGCCGACAACGTCCAGGATGTCATCCATGATTTGGAATGCAAGCCCGATGGCCTCGCCATAGCGGGTGAGGGCGTCGAGCGCGGCGCCCGCGTCATGCGCGCAAGCGGCGGTTTGCCCACGCCCTTGCGCACGGGCGCGGCGCCCGCGACCCAACGCCAGCAGGGCCCCGGCGCGCACGGAAGCACGGATGAGCGCGCCGGTCTTGCAGGCGTGGATGCGCCGCAGCTCTTCGAGGGCAATTTCGCGCCCTTCGGCCTCCACGTCAAGCAATTGCCCGCCCACCATGCCGGCCACGCCCGCGCCCCGCGCCACTTCGCGGATAACCTCGATGTTTCCCGCGCTCGCGAGGACGTCGAACGCCATCGTGAGCAGCGCGTCGCCCGCGAGGATCGCCGTCGCCTCGCCGAAAACCTTGTGCGACGTAGGCCGGCCCCGCCGCAAGTCATCGTCGTCCATCGCGGGCAGGTCGTCGTGGATTAAGGAGTAGGTGTGGATCATCTCGAGGGCGCACGCCGCCGGAAGGGCCGCGGCATCGTCCCCGGCGATAATGTCCGCCGCGCCCAGCGCGAGGGCGGGCCGCAGCCTCTTGCCACCCGCGAACAGGCTGTAGCGCACCGCCTCGACAAGCCGCGGCGGAGCGCCGCGCCACGCATGCAGATAGGCGTCGAGCGCGCGCTCGGTCTCCAGGGCCTTTCCGGCCAGAAACGACGGGACATCCATGAAGACTGCTGCTCCCTGCGGCAAACGGAAAAGACCGCCTCTTCCCGGAGCATAGGACCGGTATGCGGGGCGAATCAAGGCTTCCCTCGCATCTTCGGTGATCGCTTCGCGCGTGTCCGGTCATATACTTACCGGAGACCAGAAAAACGTTCCGGAGCTTGACGCTCATGCCACTATATCGTTACCGGGCCGTGGACCTTCAAGGAAACCCAGTGGAGGACACGATGGAGGCCCCTTCGGCGCACCGCGTCGTGGCCGTGCTGCAGGAACGGGGACTTCACGTATCCACCGTCGAGCAGGTGAACCCGCCGCCGGGCCTGTTACGCGTTTCCCGCCAGTTGACCTGGCAGGAATTGCACCTGTTTATCACGCAATTAGGCGCGATCGTGAAGAGCGGTCTTCCGCTGGCGCCCGCGCTGCAGTCGCTCGCGAAGGACCTGCGGCGCTCGCGGCTGAAGGGCGCCATCGACCGTCTGCGCATCGACATCGAGCACGGCGTGCCGCTGGACGAAGCCATCGCGCGGCAGCCGCGTGTCTTCCCGCATCTCTTCTCGACCGCCATCCGCGCGGGCGAAGCCGGGGGCAACCTGCCGGGCGTGCTTCAGTTGCTGGCGCGTTATACGGGGCGCGTGCTCCAGCTGCGCGGCAGCATACAGATGGCCCTTACCTACCCGGCGACCGTGCTGGTGGCCGCAACCTGCATCATGGCGTTTCTCCTGATTAAAGTGGTGCCGGTTTACGCGGAAATCTTCAACGATTTCGGCGGCCAACTGCCCGCGCCGACGCGGCTCCTGGTCGCATTATCGAGTCTGGTCACGTTTCACGCGGGCATTCTTCTTGCCGCGATCGTTGCGGCGGTGCTCGGAATCGTGCTCCTTTGGCGCATAGCGATGCGCACGGACCGAGGCCGCGTCGTTTGCGACTGGATTCGCACGCACGCGCCGATTGTCGGGACGGTGAACCGTGTCGTCGCATTGTCCCGGTTCTGCCGGTCCCTGGGATTGCTGCTGGCCTCGCGGGTGCCCATTCTGGAGAGCCTCGAACTGGCCGCGGCTTCGTCCGGCAGCGCGATCCTCGAGCGCGCCGTCGCCGAGGCCAATCTCATGGTGGCTTCCGGCGAACGCCTCGCGGACGCCCTGGACAGCACCGGTTTCTTCGGCCACACGTTTTGCTGGATGGTCAGCACGGCGGAAAACCGGGGCGAGGTCGAGATAGCGCTCGAATCGCTGGCTGAGACCTACGAGCGCGAAGTGGCGCTGCGCGACCGGCTGGCCGTGGCATTCGTAGCCCCCGCCCTGATTTTCGTGGTGGGCGGGGTCATCGCGTTCTTCGTGTTTTCCATGTATCTGCCCATCTTCACGCTGGGCGATAGCATCTCCGGGTTATAAGCCATGAGTCTGCGCAAGCTCCTGTACTTTGACCTCGGCAGATTGCTGCCGTGGCGCAAAGGCCGGCCCCCAGCCCCCGAACCGGTACTGCGGGACCTTTGGTTCATGCGCGTTTTCAGGGGCCGCCGGAAATGGCCGCCGGAGCAACCCGCCGCCTCCTCCTATGAACCAGGCGTTTACTACCGGCGCATGCGGCAGAACTGGCTGGGTCCGGGCTACCTGCGCATCCGGCGCTGGCAGCAGGACTTGGTCCGTGTCATGAGCGAATTGACCGCTATTGTGCGCGTCAACGCGAGCCTGCCGCAGGGGCTCGAAGCGGCCGCCCGCGAGGAACGCCGCCTCAACTCCCGTTGGGGATACGAGCGCCTGGCGTCGCTCGCATCGATCCTGTTCTGGTGCGGGGTGATTCTCACGATCTTCTTGTCTGCGGCCGCTGGCCCGCTGACCGGCGAACTTGCGCAATGGTTCCGCCGCTACGTCTGGCAAGTGCGCATGTTCGAAGCGGAGGTCATCGTGCTCGGAGGTCTCGGCCTGCTGATATTCATCCCTTCTTTCCTGGCGCTCCGGATGTTCTTCCGCACGGGCGCGAGAGAGGCGGTTCTCCTGACGCTGCGCGACCACCTGCTCGCGGGCATACAGCTTTCGGAAGCCCTGCGGCGGATGCCCCGGTTCTTCCCGGCCTTCTACGCCGACCTGGTGCGCGCGGGCGAGGAGTCGGGCAATCTGCTGGGCTGCCTGGAACAACTCAGCGAAGACACGCTCGACGCGATCAGCGTGCGTGTGCGCGTGCGGCAACAGCTGGCGTATCTCGGCATCGTGTTCCTGATTCAGGCGAGCATCATGAGTTTTCTCCTTGTAAAGGTAGTCCCGGTCTTCGCCGAGATTTTCCGCGACTTCAGCGCCTCACTGCCCCAATTAATGCGGTTCATCATAGCCGCCGGAGACTATGTAGCGTTCCGCGGCGTCTATCTGCTGCCCGTGCTCGCCGTGTTTGTCGTCTACCGCATCAAAGTCACGGTGCGCCGCCGGCGCGCGTTCGCGGCCAAGCCGCTGGCCGGGCCGCTTCTGTTCGTTCCGGGGCTGCGGTCGCTGATCGTGCAGCAGAACGCGGCCATCATCGCGATCATGCTCGAGAAGCTGCTGCGCGCGGGCGCGCCGTTGCCCGCCGCCCTCGAAAGCGCGGCGCGCGCCGACATGCGCCCGGGTTACCGGCGCATGCTCCGCCGCATCCACGACCGCGTTTCGCAGGGCACAAGTCTTGCCGAGGCGTGCGCCGCCGAGACGTGGTTGCTCCCGGCGTCGTTTCGCGCGTTGGCCGCCATCGGCGAGCATTCCGGCATGTTGCCCGACGCCCTCGCGACGCTCGCCGCCCAATACCGGGAACGGGCGGAACGGCGGGTGTGCGTTATCGTCGACTTGATCACGCCCATGGGCGTGCTGGTGCTGGGAGCTCTCACCCTGGTGTTCGAGGCCGGTTTGTTCATAACACTGACCGCGATGGTCGACACGATAATTCCGTGAGGTGAGAAACATGCGCAGAAACCACGGATTCTCGCTCATCGAACTGAATTGCGCGCTGTTCGTCGTCACGGCGGGTATCTTCGGCGCGCTCGGCACGTATCAACTCGTGATGGACAAGACGCGCGCCTTGAACGAGTACGCATTGGCGGAGCGAATCGTGCGCAACGAACTCGAATGCCTGCGCGCGCTGCCCTTCGCCGCGCTTGAGGCGGGCGAGAACACGCCGTTCCGCACCCAGACGCCCGGCATGGAGCGGCTCGTCCACGCCACTACCGCGGTAGATGTCCGCGACCGCGCGGACGTCGCGCCCGGGCTCAAGGAGGTGCGCGCGCGTATCGCCTGGACCGGCGAGAAAGGCCGCACGATCGACTATGAACTCGTCACGCTGATTGCGGACAGGGGGGCGCCACGATGATTGCGCCAAGGGCACATGACAGAGCCGGGTACACCCTGCTCGAACTGCTGGCCGTGTTTGCGGTCATGATGGTCCTGATCAATCTTGGCGCGGGCGTGGTGATGAAGAGCACCCGACTGTCCGCGGCCACGGCGCGCAGTCTGGACACGGTCATGCAACTGCGGGAGGTCGAGCAGGCCTTCCTGACCACGGCGCGCGAGGCCTGCGGCGTCGCCGACCGTGTTGGCGCATACGAGACGGGCGCCGGGACGCTTGTGCTGCGCATGCCGCCAGCCCCGGAGGGCGAACGGTTCGCCGTGTTTCATTTCCGGAACCAGGAGCAGCGGCTGATGCGGCTTGAGGTCGCGGTCTCCGGAGACACGATCCTCC
Organism: Candidatus Hydrogenedentota bacterium; assembly: GCA_018005585.1. Lineage (NCBI taxonomy): Bacteria > Pseudomonadati > Candidatus Hydrogenedentota > Candidatus Hydrogenedentota bacterium. The sequence goes on from JAGMZX010000004.1 coordinate 65,494, forward strand.
CGCTCGGCGCGAAGACGTTCCCGCTGGCGGTGGCAAAGGCGTCGTTTGATGTCGGGGCCCAGCCGGGATCCGGCGCCGCGCCGGCATCCGTCCCGGATTGCGCGCTGATTGCCATGAACGTGGAAATGCTTAGCCCGTCGGGCAGGACCAGTTCCCTGTCTCGCGTGCTGGCCGCGCCCCGGGGAGTCCTGCCATGAATCGAACCCCTCGCAATACTGGGTCCGCCTTGTTGATGGCGGTAGTGCTGCTCGCGGTCGTGGCGGTCGGCGCGGCGGCGGTCTTGCGTCTTTATCACATCGCCTTCCGCGAATCGGCCCGCGGTGTCAAGCAGGAAGTCGCCCGTCAGCTTGCAGAGGCGGGACTCGATAACGCCTTGGCGCGCCTGCGCGTGGATGCGGCCTACGCGGGCGAGCAGAACACGCCTCTTGGGGCGGGCCGCTTCAGCGTTGAAGTCGCGCGCAACGGGGGGGAGTTCCGCATCGTCTCGACCGGCGAAGTCGTCTTCGAGGGCCGCGTGATGCGCGCGGCGGTCGTGCGCGCCCGGGTCGAACTCGCGGCCGGCGGCAGGGTATCGCGACTTATCGAAACGGGAACGGCCGCCGATACGCCGCGCAGGAATGGCGCGGCTGCGGTTGTCGCCGCAGGCATCGGGGAATAACCATGCGAAAGCGCGGATTCATCCTGATGGAATTGCTGGTGGTCGTTGCCATTATCGGCATTCTGGCCGCGATTCTACTGCCCGCGCTCGCGCGGTGCCGCGAAAGCGCGCGGCGTGTCAGTTGCGCCAATAATCTCATGGAATTGGGCATCGCCATGGCCCTGTACGCGTCGGAGCATGAGGGCTTGCTGCCCTGGAGCGGCGGGAACGGGAACGCCGACGCCTTGATCGATCTCGCCGGGCAATATGTGTCCAGTCCGGACCCGTTCTGTTGCCCTTCGGACAGCTCGCAGACTCTGGATGATTTCCGGAACCACGAAGACGGTTCGATCCTGCCCCTGACCACCGGTTACGACACGCCCGCAACGCTGCGGTGCAGCTACGAGTATTTCGGCGCATATACGCGCGCGCCGCTCGTGCTGCCGCCCCTGCCCCAGCCCATCCCAAAGGTGCCGGTCATGTGGGACCTCTTCCTGGAAGGCAGCAATCTGGAACTGTTCAACCATGTTCCCGGCGGGAGCAATGTCCTCTGGCTCGACGGCTCCGTGGAATTCATGAAGTTTCCCCCCGAACATGGTCAGATCAACCTGCCCTACCGGCCTGAGGGAATCGCCTACGCCGACCCGCCGCAATCGTGGCCGCCGGAGTCCCCGAAAGGCATCCCTGGCCGCCTGGGTGCGCCGGTTCTGTACAACTGATGCCGCTGAGGCGAAAAGAAGTGGCCGGGCCCTCTGTTCCACGCGCCTTCCGTTCCGGGGACCAACCCGCGCCGGGCTGACGCAAGGGATCTTCCCGTTGCCGGCGGGTTGCTCTTCACGCATGAGCGGAACTGGGGCCGGTTGCGTTCCGTGCGAACCCATGGCCCCATGCAACGCCGGTTCCGGGGAACGCGCCGGGCCCATGCGCGGCGGCATAAGGCTATTGCGCCGCCCGCGCGCACGTGCCATACTACCCTGCGGCCGGGAGGGGCCCGGCGACGGAAGGAGACGTTCCTGCCATGCGACTCAAAGGGAAAGTTGCGATCATCACGGGCGCGGGCCTTGGCATGGGCCGCGAAGCCAGTCTGCTGTTCGCGTCGGAAGGCGCAAAAGTCGTCGTGTTCGACCTGAACGCCGACGCAGGCAGGCAAACGGTGGCGGACATCGAGCGGACCGGCGGCGAAGCCCTGCTCGCGCTGGGCGATGTCAGCAAGGAGGCGGACGTGCAGCGCGCGGTCGCGGAGGGCGTGGCGCGGTTCGGCAAGCTGAATATCCTCTACGCCAACGCCGGTGTGCTCTGGAAAGACCGTGACAAGTCGGTCATTGAGACCACGGAAGCGAATTGGGACATTGTCCAGGCAATCAATCTCAAAGGCCCGTTCTTCCTGACCAAGCACGGCATTCCGGAACTGCGCAAGGCGGGCGGCGGCTCCATCATTCTCGTGGGCTCCATTTCCGCGCTGGCAGGGTTCGAACTCGCGCAGGATTCCTACACATGCGCGAAGGCCGCGCTCATCGGGCTCGCAAAATCGCTCGCGGTCCAGTTCGGGCCGGACAACATCCGCTGTAACATCATTCACCCGGGCATGGTGGACACGCCGCTGCAGGCGCCTTACTTGAACGAGGAGAAGAAGCGGAACATCGGCAACTCGCTGCCCATGCGGCGCCTGGGCCACCCGCGCGACATCGCGAACGCGGCCTTGTTTCTGGCTTCCGATGAATCGAACTGGATGACCGGCGCCGAAATGATCGTGGACGGCGGGTTCATCGCGACGTAAGGAGCAGCCCCGCATGCCAAGCCACGACGATGCCGCATGCGGTTGTGACGCACGGGAAAGGGGGATGCCCATGGCGAAATACACGGACCGGGAAGCATTCATACCGTTCACGCGACGCGACGTGCTCGAACTTTGTCTCGAAGATGGCCGGCTGAGCCCGGAGCAGGCCGGTGAATTCCGCCGTTTCGCCGAGATTCTGGCCGCCTACAAGCACTTCGAGTACCAGCAATCCATCGAGAAACTGAAGGAATCCTTCGTGCTCTTCAACCCCGACGCCAACACGCGTCCCGTGCGCCAGTACGGCCCGGACGACACGGAGCGGTTGAAGAACGACCTGGTGACTGCCTTCGAGCGGGTCCTGCGCAACGCGAACTACACCCCGGTCACGCGCGCCGAACTGGAAGAGGCATTCATGCTCGACGCGCTGATCAAACTGCGCACGAAGGTGGATTTCGCCGACTTTGATCTCATGCTCATCTACGCGCGCGGGCGCACGAAACAGACCGTGGAACTGCCCCGCCTGATCGGCACGAAAAAGATGGAGATTGACAACTTCGACCGCGTCGTCGCGGTGTTGAAATTCAAGGAGGAGAACCATTTCCGGCAGAAGAAGCGGAAACTCGCCGACCTTCAGTTCCAGCCCGGCAAGGTCTACGTCTATCTGTACAAGAATATTCCGAAATACGACCTCGAAACCGTCTTCCCGAACCTGGAAACGCGCATGATGCTGCGCGACCGGCTGCTGTTCGGCGTGCCGGCCGCCGCCGCCGTGGGCTCGGTCATCGTCCGCTCTGTTTCCCGCCTCGCGTTGATCGTGGGGATGGCGCTCATCCTGCTGTTTGGCGCCGAAGTGGCCAAGACCAAGTTCAACATCAATGAGGAACTCACGACAATGGATTTCGTGAAGTTCTGGGCGGCCATGTCGTCGCTTATGCTGGGACTGGGCGCCGTGGCGTTCCGGCAGTGGTCGAGTTATCGCACGAAGAAGCTTCGCTTCCAGAAAATCATTACCGAGACGCTGTTTTTCAAGAACATCGCCACGAATTCGAGCGTTTTCCACGCGGTCAGCGACGCCGCCGAGGAGGAAGAGTGCAAGGAAATGATCCTGGTCTATTACCACCTGCTGACCAGCCCGCAACCCCTGACCGCGGACGAGCTGGATGACGCGATCGAAGCATGGTTTGACCAGAAAATGGGCGTCAAGGTCGATTTCGACATCGACCACACCATCGAATGCCTGCGCCAGGTGCATGCGCGCCTGCCGGAGCCGTCCCGCGCCGGCGCGCTGGAAGAGACCGCGCTCCTGCGCTGCGATGCGTCGGGCGTGTGCCAGGCGCTGCCGCTTCGCGAGGCGAACCGGCTTATAGACTTCCTGTGGGACGATTTCTTCTCTTACTCGAATGCCGTTACGGCGTGATGGCCGCGATGGACTACGAGGGCGCACCGATAAACGACACGCGGGAAGAACAGGCTTGGCTGCGCACGATTTCGCTGGTGGTGCTGGCCGCGGCCGTTATGACCGTCGCTCTCTTCTACACCCGGGCGATTCTCGTTCCCTTCGTGCTGGCGCTGTTTCTGGTGAACCTGGTATCGCCGATCATGGACTTTCTGACCGGCCGCCTGCGCGCGCCGCGCGCGGTAGCCGTCGGCGCAACCGTGTTGCTGGTCATCGCCGCGATCATTGTCTCATGCGTCATCATGATTGTGGCCGTGCAGCGCGTGGTGGACACGGCGGGCCAGTATACCGAAAGCTTCGCGGCCATGACGGGCCGCCTTCTTGCCGGGGTCCGGCAGTGGGGCGTGGAAGTGGATGAACAGAAGGTCTTGAACGAACTCCGCGCGAAGATGCCCGGCATGGTCACCGCCAGCCTTGGCACCGCGATGAACACCCTGTCGAGCGTCGTGCTCATTCTCATTTTCGCCATGTTCCTGCTGTTGGGCCGGGGCGCTCAGACCGTGCGGGCCGGCGTCTACGCCGAAATTGACGCGCACGTGCGTCGCTACATCTCGATCAAGGTGGCCCTTTCCGTTCTGACGGGGGTGCTCGTGGCCGTGATACTGCGCCTCCTGGGGCTCGAACTTGCCGGGGTTTTCGGCTTGCTGGCGTTCTTTCTGAATTTCGTCCCGAATCTGGGCTCGATTGCCGCCACGCTGCTGCCGGTGCCCCTGGCCGTGGCCCAATATGAGAATCCCTGGATGGTCGTGCCTGTCATTGCCCTGCCGGGCGCGGTACAGTTCTTCATCGGCAATGTCGTCGAAACGAAGATGACGGGGGAGGGCCTCAATCTGCATCCCGTGGCCGTGTTGCTTGCGCTGGCGTTCTGGGGCCTGCTCTGGGGCGCCATCGGCATGGTGCTGGCCGCGCCGATGACGGCCATACTCCGCATTGTGTTGCTGCATTTCGAGACGGTGCGGCCCGTTGGCGAGTTGATGGCGGGCAAGCTGCCCGATTTCAGGCCGCAATCCGCACCCGAAACGCCCGTCGCGCCAGCGAAATCGGCCGCCTCGAAGCGTAGAACCCCCGCCAAGCGCGGGCGCGCCCCTGAACGCGGAGAGTGAGCCTGCAACGGCCGTTTGCGAAAGAAGCGGACGAATGTTAGAATAATAGCGCAGGCGGTGTGGCCCAAGTAACGGGAGTAGAGGGGAAAGCATGCCGGAGTCCTGCCCGCTGGATGCGCTCGCGCTACCGGATGCCTCGCAGGTGCACGAATTGTTGCGATTGTGCCCTGACGCGGAGCCGGTGCGTTTCCTTGACGAGGAATTCCTTGTCGCGCCTGGAGAACCCGGCCTGGATATCTACCTGGTCGTGCGCGGCAGTTGCCTGGTGGAAGACAACGACGCCACGCACGAACGCAGGCCCGGGCATGAACTCGCCATCATTCACGGCACGCCGGAAAACCCGGTATTCGTCGGGGAAATGGCCTATCTCGGCGGGGGCTACCGGACCGCCGCCGTCCGGAGCGCGCTGAACACCGTGGCGCTCCGCCTGAAACCGGCCCATCTGGACCTGATCATCGAGCGTCTGCCTTTTTTCACGCGCATCCTGTGCCGCCAGTTCTCGAAGCGCCTCGCCGAAGCGAACGCTTGTCTGAAGCGCTTCCACGCGGACATGGCCATGCAATCGCGCTCGGTCCTGGCCCTGCCCGGAGATATCGTGTGTACGCGCGGCGAACCGGCGCAAGAGTTGTTTCAGGTCCTGGAGGGCACCGTCGTCGAGACCTGGGACGATCAGGAGCGGGAAATAACCGGACTCTGCGAGGCGCCGGTGTTTCTGGAAGCGCGAGCCTACTTGCGGGGCGGCCGCTATGAAAGGTCGGTCCGCGCGAAGACGCGCGTCATCCTGTTTGCGGTCAATGCGGCGTCCCGGCTCGCCGTGCTGCGCAATTTCCCGGCGCTCGCGCTCGAAGCGCTCGGCGCGGCGGAGTCATGAGCGCCGCGCCGGACCGCACCGCGCAAGTATATGCAGGGCGACGCCCTCCAGGTCATCGTAGACCGCCTCGGGACCCAGCGCTTCCAACTCCGTGCGCGTGGCAGGCCCTGTTGTGACGCAGAGGCACAGCGCGCCCGCCGCCCGCGCCGCGAGTACGTCGAACGGCGTATCGCCCACAACATAGGTCGCTGCCGGGGCCGCATTCAGGTCCGCCGCGGCACGCAGGATCGCCTCCGGGTGCGGCTTTGCATGGGTTACGTCATCCGGGCCGATGCGCGCGGCAAAATAGTCGAGCACGCGCTGGTCTTCGAGAATCATTTCCGCGTAAAGACGGCGCTTCGAGGTGGCGAAACCCAGCCTCAGCCCCGCAGCGCGAAGCGCGTCCAGGGTTTCCCGCGCGCCGGGCAGGAGAAACGTGCCCGCGCACGCCGCCTTGGCGTAGTGTTCGCGGTAGACACGAGCGCACAACGCAGCGTCGCAGCCGGGCCAGAACCTGCGGAACTGGTCTTCGAGCAAATGGCCGATGGCGGCGATAATCGCCTCCCGTGCGGGCCGCGGCCTGCCCAGCGTATCGAACGTGTGGAAGAAAGACTCCACAATCGCCTGCGTCGAATCGATGAGTGTGCCGTCCAGGTCGAATAGGACGGCCTCGGGACGGCCTACCATCGCATCGTCACTTCTTCGGCCCAGCCGCGCAGCCCGTCGACGGCGACCTCCCTGCCGCCGGCGCGCACCACGCCGTGGTAGCGGCCAAAACATTGCGACGTGCGGGCCGACAGCACGCCCAGGTTCGCGCGCGACCGCTTTTCGTAGAACGGTTCCATCGTAAGGTCGATGGCGCTGGAAACCGTCGTGCGCATGCGCCACGGCTTCATGAAATCACGCGGGTCGTACTCGAAACGGATGTCCTCGTGCAGCGGATAGAGGCGGCCGTTCAGGCAGATGCCGTTTTCCTTGGTCTCCGAGTGGTCCGTCCACTTCGCGCCCATGTTCACGCCTACCACGTCGCTGCCACTCGGCCCGGCGAACGCGGCCCAGTTCCACCGCGTGCGGTAGGGCCAGATGCCGCGCCCGAAATCGAGCACCGCCCAGGAATCTTCCGGCAAGAATGGATACGTGGCGTTGCCCCAAGTTACGCGCCCCTCAGCCGTCAGGGCATTCTGCTTCGAAGTGAACTGGAACGTCCGCGCGTCCCAGGGGATGACCACGTTCAGCGTTTCATGACCGCCGGGACGCCGTACGTCAATATGCGCCGACATCGGCTTTCCGCGCACGTCGGCCGCGTCGAACTCGATGCGCCGTCCGCCCGGCGTATCGCGCATCACGAGGCGGAACCCCTTGCCCTCGAAGGCAATATCACCCTCGACCGTTTCGGGCATGACGAAGCCGCGCGGGAACAGCCGCAGCGACGTTTTCTCGACGAGGTCCCGGGCCGCGAATTCGAGAAAACAGACCGACCCGAAGGCGGCGTAGTCCACGTTCGCGATGGTCGGGGAGAACAGGAAATTGGGCCCCATGACGCACCAGTATTCCCAGCGCTTTTTGCGCAGCCAGCGCCCGCGCAGGTTGCACCGGTGCCATGGCCGCCGCGACCAGCCGGCGGCTTCGGGGTTCAACGCCCCATCGGTTCCGCAAAGATTTACAGCTCGGGTAATCTCTCCAGGCATCATCATGCCCCCGCCTTGGCGCGGCTCCGCGCCGGCCTCATGCCTGCACAATCCGCACGCGCCGCCCTTCCACGCGCAACCTTCCTTCCGCGAACAATTGTATCGCCCTGGGATACAGCTCGCGCTCCTTTGCCTGGACGCGCCCGGCGAGCGTGTCCGGCGTGTCGTCGTCAAGAACGGGAACGCATTCCTGCAGGATGATCGGGCCGTGGTCGTAGTGCTCGTCAACGAAATGCACCGTCGCGCCGGAAACCTTCGCGCCGTACGCGAGCACGGCTTCGTGCACGTGGTGGCCGTACATGCCCTTGCCGCAGAAACTCGGGATCAGCGCGGGGTGCACGTTCATCATGCGGTTCGCGAAGTCGTCGGGCACGTGGAGCAACGACATGAACCCCGCCAGCACGGCCAGGTCAACCGGATACTTCCGGATTTCGCGCCACACCGCGTCGTTGAACGCATCCATGCCCTTGTATTGCTTGCGCGCGACCACCGCCGCGGGGATTTCATGGTTTTGCGCGCGCACCAGGCCGTAGGCCTCCTCCCGCGACGCGATCACGACGCGGACGCGCGCGTCCAGCACGCCCGCTTCAATGCGGTCGATGAGGTTTTGCAGCGTGGTGCCGCTGCCCGAGAGCAACACGGCGAGATCGATGGTCATGGCGCCCTCCGCTAATCCGGCGAACGCATGGTAACAAAGCGCACGCTTCCCGCGCACGGCCCGGCGTCAGGAACGCATTCCCGGCGCCGCCGGCGCGCGCATAGGATGCGGACCGGGTGCGGCCCTATTTCACGCCCATGAGATGGCGCAGAAGGTAGCGGTCGAGTTCTTCGTAATCGCGCGCGGCAATCAACTTGGCTTCGAGTTTCTTGTCGAGCGCGCGCACCTTGCCGAGCAGGTACTTGAACGTCTCCAGGCTGTTGCGCAGGTGCTTCGTGTTCACGTCCTGCTTCTGCGTGCGCATCGTCTTCACATCGAGGCCGACCCATTCGCCATTGCGGCCATACCCGTACTCTTCGAGCACGCGCACCTGGTTGAACGCGCGGCGCAGGTTATATGAGCCGAACGACTTGTCCTGGTCGAACTTCAGTCCGCCCTGATCGTTCAGATGCACGCTCCGGAGCTTCTTGTGCGCGAGCGCATAGGCCATGTCATCCGACGGGTCGAGTCCCGCGAGAATCGAGTGCGCCGTCTCGCAGAGCACGCCGACGCGGGCCGGGTCATCCGTCAGGTACGAGAGGCCGACCGCGTGGCCGATGCTCGGGATGATCGCGCTGTCGACCGGCTCATTGGGTTTCGGTTCGATCAGGATCATGATCTTCGAGTCGTGGGCGAGCATCGCGTTGATCGCGTCGCGGATTTGCAGCACTTCGACGCGCGGGTTCTTGCTCTCGCGGATGTACGACCCTTCGCGCGCCAGCCAGAGGACGATGGTCTTCGCCCCAAGCACATTCGCGATGTCGATGCAGACCTTGCTGCGCTCGATCGCGTACTTGCGGCACTTCGGGTCATTGCTCGTGTAGGCCCCGTCGATCGTTTTCGGCGAGAACCACAGCCGCGGCGCGACAAACTCCGCAACCAGCCCGTGGTCCGACAGCATCCTTCCCACCTTCTTCGCCTCCTTCTCAATCTGCGCGGCGGACTTGCCGTCGAGGTCCGGCACGGCATCATCGTCGTGGAACTGCATGCCGTGAAAGCCCATCTGCTTCGCCGCGGCCATCTTCCGCGCAAGCGCCACCGGCTTGCGCACCGTCGGCCCGAACGGGTCCGCGCCTTCGTCGATGTTCCACGGCCCGAATGAAAACCGGTAGACTCCCTTTTGCTCAGCCATACTACTCCCTCCTCTTCATATGAGCGCGCCTTCTGCGCGCGGGAAACCACAAGCATACGGTTCTCGCGCACAAGGGTCAACCCGAGGCGGCGCCAGATGCATCCGCGTCAACGCGGCGGACAGGTCATGCGCATAGGCGGCCACGGCCAGGGTTCGCGTCGCTTTCCCCGTATCCGGAGCAAAGACCAGTGCATGCCCTATTTGTCTATAGGACAGGTGGAATCCGGCCAGAGATTAATCGTTGCCTCCCATGGCATGGGCGTCCTGCCGACGGTCTTGCATCACGGGCGAGGCGCCCGTGCAACGATGTTTTCCGCTCCTACCGCTCCTGCAGCCCGTGTTTGCGCAGCTTGCGATAGAGGGTGGCGCGGCCCATGCCCAGCAAGCGCGCGGCGGCGGTGCGGTTGCCGCGCGCACGCTCGAGCGCGTCGAAGATGCGCCGTTGTTCGTCCGCGCGCGAATAGGGCACGATCACCGGCGCTTCCACGGCGGGCTGCGCGTACAGGATTTCCGCCGGCAGGTCCGCGGGCAGGAGTACCGCGCCGCGGCAGCGAATCACGCCCGCTTCGACGGCGCTTTCGAGTTCGCGCACGTTGCCCGGCCAGTGGTAATCCATCAGGATGCTCATCGTGGCGGCGCTGACCTCGAAGACCGGGCGGCCCGTCGTGGCGCGCGCGCGTTCGAGGAAGAAAGCGACCAGCAGCGGGATATCCTCGCGCCGCGCGCGCAACGGCGGCAGCAGGATGCGCGCGACGCGGATGCGGAAGAGCAGGTCCTCGCGGAACCGGCCCTTCGCCACTTCGTCCGAAAGCGTGCGGCTCGTGGCCGCGATGAACCGCACATCCACCTTGCGCGGCACGGAGTCGCCCAGCCGCGTGAACTCGCGCTCCTGCAGCACGCGCAGCAGGCTCGTCTGCAGCGTGAGCGGGATATCGCCAATCTCGTCAAGAAACACCGTGCCGCCATCCGCCGCCTCGAATACGCCCTTCTGGTCCGAGATGGCGCCGGTGAACGCGCCGCGCTTGTGGCCGAAAAGCTGGCTGCCAATGAGCGACTCGGTCAGACCCGCGCAATTCACGGGGATAAAGGGCCGGTCCTTGCGGTGGCTCGCGAAATGCAGCGCCCGCGCGACCAGTTCCTTGCCCGCGCCCGTTTCGCCGCGAATCAGCACGGTCGTGTCCACCTGCGAAAGCTGCGTGATCTGCTCGTAGACGAGCCGCATGGCGTCGCTCTTGCCGATGAGGTCCTGGAAATGGGTCCGTTCGTCCAGCTGACGGCGCAGATGGTGGACCTCCGACACGTCGTAAAGGTAGAGGATGCGCCGGTCGGGCGCGCGCGGGTCGGGGCGGGCCTCAATCTCGGTCCAGTAATGCCGGCCCGACGGTGCTTCCAGCCGGACGGGCGCGCGGCGTTGCGGGCCGGGCGCCTCCAAGAACACCGCCGCGACCTGCTCGCGATACGGCTTGGTCAGCCGCAACACGTCCAGGAAATGCCGCTCCACTGCGCCGGCTTCGCCCAGTTCGAGCAATTCGCGGCACGTGCGGTTAGCGAACAACAGTTCCCCGCCGGGCCCGGCAAGCATCACGCCCGCGCGCAACTGGTCCAGCAACGAAAGGAGGTCCGCCGCTTCCAGATTCGCCGGTCCGCCGCTGCCGTCCGCAACCGCCAAGAGGCACATTCCCGAGTTTGAGACCACTGCGCTCGGCGATCACCTTAACCCACCCGCGCCGGCCGCGCAAGCCGGGCCGCGGCACCGCCGCGCGTCTTCGCGAGGGTTCGCAGGACACACCTCAATGCGTCGAGTCAGCATAATAATCCCGCACACGGAAGCGTGTACTACGAACAGCACGGATGAGTTGGGCTGAAATGGGCCACGAAGCGGCCCGAAGGGTCTCATAATCTGTCAGGCGACGGGTACGAACTCCGTCGCCGCCGTTCCCCCGGTCAGGTGGAAGAGCCGGTAGCCTTTCTCGGATGTTCCGTCGAAATTGTTGCGCGTTGTGCTGCAACAGGCCGTGGTGGTGAACAACACGCCTTCCTGCTCTTCAACCTGATTGCCGTGCCAATGTCCCGCGGCGGCCAGCTTCAGGGCGCGTCCCGCGAACACGGCCAAAATATCGTCCGCATTCCTGATGCGGTATTGGCGCGTATTCGGATTGAGCGGATGGTGGCAGAAGATCGCGATGGGCCGCTTCGCGTCGACCCGCGCAGCCTGTTCTTTCAGCCACGCGACTTCTTCGGGGCTCACGGTGACGTCGCTCAGCGCGAGTTCGCACGAGTTGAAGCCGATAAACGCCCAGCCGCCGTCTTCGTGGACCCAGTGCGGGTCTCCGAACACGCTCCGGTAATTGCCGAAGGGGTTGTCCGGCTGCATGGCGACATCGTGGTTGCCCGGCACGGCGAAATAGCGGGGCTTGAGCCGGTCCAGCGACGTCTTCGCGGCGGCCAGTTCTTCCGTCTGGCCCATGGTGGCCATGTCGCCAAGCGCGGCCACGAAGCGGATGCGCGCGTCGGCGTTGATGTGCGCCACCGCCTTGTCGAGCAGCGCCGCACTTGCCGTGTCCGTGACGTGCATATCGTTAATCGCGGCGAAGGTAAATGCTTCCGCGCCGCTGTCTTCGAGGCCAAAGGCCGTTCCAGCCGCACCCACGGCACAGCATGCGAGAAATTGTCTTCGCGATACGCGCATCGTTTGTCCCTCCCCGATTGCGCCCCCGATTGTGCAGCAATCCTCGTGCTCGTCTCCAGTCGGCGTAGTTGATTTCACGGCGGATACGGCGCATGATGCATCCGTCATGGGAGTGCGCGATTAGCGCGGGCGCATCTGGCGGAGGCGAGCCGTTGTGCCTTCCGAGTGGGTAGTATCGCTTGCGGAGGATTCCTATCATGCGAAACCGGGGGTTTACGCTCATCGAACTGCTGGTGGTCATCGCGATTATCGGCATACTGGCCGCTATTCTCCTGCCGGCCCTGTCCCGCGCGCGCGAAGCGGCGCGCCGTGCGAGTTGCCAGAACAACCTGAAGGAATGGGGTCTCGTCTTCAAGATGTACGCGTCGGAGTCCGACGGTGAGCGCTATCCGCCGCTTCAGTGCATCGACTACTACTTCAACAGCGGCGCGCTCGACCCGGTCCCGAATTTTGAGGCGGCCGCGGGCCCGCAGATCAACGCCATATACCCGGAATACCTGACCGACCCGGCGATCATGCTGTGTCCGTCGGATGCGGACGAAACGTTGGAGGACCTCGTGGACGCCAACGGCGCGCCGCTGTTTCTTTACAAGCCCGCGCGCGTCGACAGCAGCTACGCCTATCTGGGCTGGGTTCTCGACGGTCTGAACAGGGGCGACATCGAGGTCTCTCATTACACGCTGCTCCAACTTGGGTTGACTGCCATCAACCCGGATTTTCATCCGGAAAGGGGTCCCATCCAGTTGGCTGCGGCGTTGGACGCCGTGTTCGAGAAGGCCGCCACGTACGTCATCAATGACCAGGGCGAGCCGGCGCAGCGCGAGGCAGACAAGGATATCGACATCAGCACGCGCGACCCGGGTCCGGGTTACGGGAACGGCGGCGGCAACACGGTCTACCGGCTGCGCGAGGGCATTGAACGGTTCCTGATTACGGACATCAACAACCCGGCGGCCACGGCGCAAGCCCAGAGCACCGTATTCATCATGTTTGACTTGATTGGCACCGGCGCGGGCGTTTCGTCGTTCAATCACGTGCCGGGCGGATGTAACGTCCTCTATCTCGACGGGCACGTAGACTTCATCCGCTACCTGCCGAACGCGGCGGGCGCAATCCCGCCCGTACTGCCAACCGTGGCGGATATCATCGGCGCGATTGCCGCCGCGTAAGCGCCCGCCGCCCGGTACGGCAAAGGCAGGTCCTCTGCGAGGACCTGCCTTCGAGACTCAGGCAAGGCGGTCTACTTTCGCACGACCGGCCGCAGCAAGATGTTCCGGTATTCTACGCCGGTGTGGTCCCCCTGAAGATAAATCGGGCCTGGCCGGAACTCGTCGGACCAGAGCGCGCCGCCCGTGCAGCCCATGAGCGGCTGATTGTCCAGGATAGTCTGTCCGTTCAGCTTTACCGTCACATGCCGGTCGACAAGCGTGATGTCGAGCGTCTGCCATTCACCCGCGGCTTTCTCGGCGGAAAGGGTGGGCGCGGTCCGGCCGTAAATCGCGCCCATGTTGTGGCGATCGAGCGGCTTGCCGAAGCTGTCGAGCACCTGCACCTCGTAGATGCCGCGCAGGTACACGCCGCTGTTGCCATTCGGGAGCACGTTGACGTCGAGCGTGAGGTTGAAGTCCTCGAACTCATCCACCGTCGCGATATTGCCGTAGCGGATATGCGGCTGGCCCTCGTGCTGCACCGGGTCATTTACAAGCACACCGTCCCGCACCGACCAGCCGTTCGATACCCCATCGTCCACGGCCACCCACCCCTCGACCTTGCCGCCTTCCGGGCGCTTGCTCTTCACTTCCGCCCAATGCGGCCCGCCGATGATGACCCAGCCGTCGAGGTTCCTGCCGTTGAACAGTTGCACCGGCTTGCCGAACTCCACCTTCGAGAGGTCCGGCGCGGGCGGCAGGTCCGGGATGCGCACGCCCGTAAACGCCTGCCGCGCGATGCTCTTGCCGTCGCTCGCCGGCTCCGAGAACATGCCCTGCATCGTGTCGCCGGACACCGTTGCCGTCACGAGAATCGGATGTGTCTGTTTCCGCACGACCTTGCCCGCGGCGTCCTTGACCTCATCCTCGCGGACGCGCAACGCATGGAGCGTATCACCGTCGAAAAAGACGCGCGTCTGCGGCTCCGGGCTGCCGCCCATCCACAACAGCGTGCCGTCGAAATAACCCGCGTCGTTGCGCACTTCGAGCCAGCCCGCACCGCCCGACTCGGGCGTCAGCGCCCATCGCCCCAGAAACGGTCCTTCCTGCCCCGCCGCAACCCCGCACGCGAGCCCAGCCAATACTGCGCCAACCAGACACATCCTGCATTTCATCGTACTTCCTCCAAGTAAGGCATACGCACACCAGAGAGGGCACAGTGTACGGCGTTTCCGGTTGCGCGCTCAATGAGACAGGTCATTGCACGGACGTCGCCGTCGTCTTTCCAATGGCCGCGCGGGAGGTGGTTGCCGTTCGGTCTCACAACGAAGACGCAGCGTCACGGAGCGAGATTCCGGATGACCACCTACCTATCATGGGGGGCCATGTGAGGGAAAGCCACAACGTGCGAGAGCGGATTGCTCTTGTTGTGTTTCGCGCATGGATTCGGGCGCGAGCGCCCCCCAAGACCGCACCACGGCTCGTTCTACACTAAAGGAATAATAAATGTCATCTTTCTTTCAAAATCAGGCAATCGGGCCGGTACAGAGGTCATAAACCATGTAACTCAAATGTCTTATGCACACCATGCGCGCACTGCGGGCTTGTTCCCCGCCAATTCTTGCGGCATTTGTTACCCCGCGTTCCTCCGGGGTCTGCAATTCAGGTTTCCGGATACGGGATCTTTTGGTATAATAGACATAGTGGGCGTGCATAACCATGGCTGTTCAAAGCATGCATACGGGAACAGGTCCGCGAAGGTTGGGGAATGGGCGCCGCGGGCAGGGGGGTAGCTGCAACCGGTTGCCAATTCGTTTCTTCTCGTCTCAGCGCGAATCCCGGGAGCGGGCGCGTGTGCGCCGGCACTCCTGTGCTCATAGATAAGGCAAGGTGAAAGACTCAGGGCTGGCGGCGTGTGCCGGCGTAGCGTAGCGCCGGGACGCCGCCGGGCAACCGGGAAAGGTCGTCCTTATGATCAAGAGCGCTGAGCAACGCAATGCCACGCGTTGCCCCGTTCACGCTCGAACGGAGGTACGGCTCGACAACGGTCTGCTGATGGAAGGGGAATCGCGCAACATCAGCCTGAACGGCATGCTGATTACGTCGGAACGGCTGCTGCCCGTGGGGAACACGTGCAAAGTGGCGCTGATGCTGCGCGGCAACGTGGACCATCTCCGCATCGAGATGCACGGCCAAGTGGTGCGCGTCGACGACTCGGGCATCGCCATCGAGTTCTCGCACGTAGACCTGGAGAGCCTGGAGCACCTGCGCAGGCTGGTGCTGTATAATGCGGACGATGCGGACAACGTCGAAGAAGAGATGCAAGAGGGCGCGGGGCCTTATCCCCGCCGGTAGTACCGCGCGCAGGCGGCCGGCGGTGGCGTGGGAGGCCTGATGGCGACGACCGTCGCGCTGACGCTCAGTAAATGGGTGCTTGATCTGGCGACGAAGCTGATCAAGGCCAATGTCCGCCTTCACAATGTGGAGCGCATCACGGACGAAATGGCCGTCATCTTCGTCGTCAACCATTTTACCCGTCTCGAAACCCTGCTTCTGCCGTACACCTTGCATCGCCACACGGGCAAGGAAATCTGGGCCCTCGCAGCCGCGGAGCTGTTTGTCGGCAGACTCGGCAGTTTCCTCGAATCGACGGGCACGGTCTCGACGCGCGACCCGGACCGCGATACGCGCATCGTGCGGTCGCTGCTCAACGGGGAGCATCCCTGGCTCATTTTTCCCGAAGGCGCGATGATCAAGGACAAGCACGTCGTGAACGACCGGGGCGAGTTCGAGGTCTACAGCGGCAACGGACGCCGCCCGCCGCATACGGGTCCGGCCGCGCTGGCGCTGCGCGCCGAATTCTACCGGCACAAGATCGGCTGCCTGCACGACCGGCCCGGCCAGGAGGGTCTGGCCCGAGCGCTTGAAAAGTTCGCGCTGGATTCGGCGGAACAGGCCCTGGCCAAACGCACGGTGATCGTGCCGGTCAACGTCACGTACTACCCGATGCGCGCACACGAGAACCTGCTCGTGCGCATCGCCGAGCGGTACAAGGACAACCTCAGCCCGCGCGCGCTCGAGGAGTTGTCCGTCGAAGGCACGGTGCTGGCCGGGAATACGGACATCGACGTGGCGCTTGGCGACCCGATCGACGTGCGCGAATACCTCAACGCGCCCGAGTACGCCTCGCTCATGGCGTGCAGCCTGAACGACATGGACGACCTCCAGCGCGACCCGAAATCGCTGTTCCAGGATGCGGTACAGAAGGTGGCGCGGCGGTACATGAAAACCATCTACCGGCTGACAACGCTGAACCTGGACCATGTGTTCGCGGCGCTCTTGCGGCGGCACCCCGCGGGGCCGTTCTCCGAGCCGTGTTTCCGCAGGCGCGCCTACCTGGGCGCGCGGCGGCTCCGTGAATTGCCGGGCTATCGCCGCCATGAAAGCCTCGAGGCGTTCCGCGACCTGCTTTCCGAAGAACCTTGCCCGCAATACGACGATTTCCTGGCGCTCTGCGAACGCGAGGGCTCGCTGCGGCGGGAAGGCGCGGACCTGGTCAAGAGTGCGCCGCGTATCCATGACGCCGCGGATTTTCACCTCCTGCGTACGCGCGACATGACCTACGTCATTGCCAACGAAGTCGAGCCGCTTGCGGAAGTCACGAATGCGCTGCAGCGCGTCGCGCGGACGCCCGCGTGGTGGACGGCGCGCCGCGTGCGCGCGCTGCTGATCTACGAAGACCGGCGCCGTTTCGAGGGAGACTACGCGCGCTGGTACGACCCGGCACTGAGCAAGAGTCCCGACGTGGGACGCCCCTTCTTCCTCAAGCCGTTCTGGGTGCGCGGCGGCGTGCTCCTGATCCACGGCTATATGGCGGCGCCGCTCGAAGTGCGCGCGCTCGGCGATTACCTGTATACGCGCGGCTACGCGGTCTACGGCGTGCGCCTGCGCGGCCACGGCACATCGCCCATGGACCTGGCGCAAAGAAGCTGGCAGGACTGGTACGCGTCGCTCGCGAACGGATACGCCGTACTGCGCAGCCTGACCGACCACGTCGTGTGCTGCGGCTTCTCGATGGGCGGCCTGATGGCGCTGCTGGCTGCGGCGCGGAAAGGCCCGCGTGTGTGCGGCATCGTCCCGATTTGCGCGCCCCTGCAGGTCCGCAGCGGCACGATCCGGTTCGTTCCGTCCATTGTGACCATGAACGCGCTGATGAAACGAATCGGCACTTCGCGCATGACCCTTGAATACGTCGAGAACGATCCCGAGAACAAACACATCAACTACACGAAGAACCCGCTGACCGCAATCAAACAGTTGGCCGAGTTGATGCGCGTGGCGCAGGATCAACTCCAACAGGTGCGCGCGCCGATGCTCGTGGTCCAGGGCGCGAAGGACCCGACGGTGAACCCGATCAGCGCACAGGGCATCTTCAACAACGCCGCTACCCGCGACAAGGAACTCGTTCTCGTCGAGAGCGAGCGCCACGGCATCGTAAACGGCGACGGCAGCGAGGACGTCTTCGAGCACGTGTTCCAGTTTCTCGAACACACGCGCACGAGGCCCGCCCCCGCCGCCGCCATGTCCATCCCACCGCCGGGAAACGCGTGACCGCATGCGCTGCGGCCGCGCGACCCTCCCTGCGTCAGATAGCGTTGCGACTGCACGCCGACGGAACGCCCGCGGCCCTTATTGGTTCCCCAACGCATCAAGCTCAAACAGGGCGTTCATGAACGCTTCCGTGTAAGGGAACGTGCCCTTTTTCACGAATTCGACGTGCCCATCCAGATAGAGGACATTGATGCCATCGGTGCTCCAAGCGCCGGGCCGTTCCCACATGATCGGAATGCTGGACTGTGCTCTCGCAGCGGAACTCGGGTCGTTGATGTCCGTGATATAGAAGCGCTCGATGCCTTGTCGCAGCCGGTAAATCACACGTCCGTCAGGCATCTGGAAGTCATGGTCGAGATCGGCGCCTTCCTCAATGGCCTTGCGGTAGGCCGCCGCCCATGCCAGGCCCTCCTCCTCATTCACCACGGCGTACGAGAGATACATATAATCGCTGTCGTCGATCATCCGGTCCGCGTCTTCCTGAGACGAGATCTCGAATAACACGCTGTTACCGCTGCCGGGATTCCGCGTAATGGACGGATCGGTAAGGTACTCCGGGTAGATCGCCGAGCCCCGCGCCATCAGATTGCCCGGAACCGGGGACAGGACCGGATATCGCTCGCCCGCGTTCTCGTTGGCATACATTAGGTATACCAAGCCCCACTCTTTCAGGTTGTTCTGGCTCGAAGCGCGGCGCGCGGATTCGCGCGCCCGCGCCAGCGCGGGCAGCAGTGCAGCGGCCACAGGCGCCAGATTGGGCGATTCCACGGCCGCCTGCAACCAGGTCGGGTACTGTTCAAAGGTGAGCAGGACATTGCCCAAGTCCACCTGAGGCACCGCGTCCGCGCCAATTTCCGCGGTGAGGATCTCCATGAGCTTGCCGCCGTTCAGACAGAAGAAGCCGTGATTGGCCTTGGCCATGCGTCCCAGGTCCGCCGCAAACCCGTCCGCGGGCGGTGTGGCCGCCGTCAGCCGGTCAATCGCGTCATGCAGCATGTCCTCGCTGGTCGCCAGGAGGAAGTGCTTGTCCGTGCTGGTCCAGAAGAGGCCCAAGCCAAGGCCGGGTACCTCCTCTGCTCCGGTTATCTGGCAACCCTTATAGTCTGTCCCAGACCTGCCCACGACCGTCATGCCCACCAACCCCTCGAGCGTCTTCGGGTTCGAACTCTGGGCAATCAACACGCCGTTTGGCCCGGAAAGCGGGTCTATCCCCATCAGGGCGCCGGCAACCTCGTCGCCGAGCACGCTGTCAAGCGTCGTAATCATGCCTTGGACCATCTGCATTTCGCTGCCGCCCGCCGGCGCTGCCGCCGCGGCTGTCTCCTTGATGTATGCACGCAACCCCGGCGACAAACGGAGCCCGGCCACGGCCAAGGCATCGCCCGGCAGTGCCTTCGCCAGTTCGAGCGGGCCAGGAGGCGCCGCCTGAGGCGCCGTGCTATGCATCGCGACACGCAGACGCACCACGCTCTCCGCCACTTCGACCGCCAAGACAGACTCGTCCACGGCGGCCGCCAGCGGCTCCAGCATGGGCTTCATCAGGTCAACCTGCGTCGGCAAGAGCGGCATATCGAACACGGACTGCAGGGCCGCGAGGTTCGTGCGCAAGACCAGTTCGCTGCCCGCGGCGGGCAGTTCGGGCGTGCCGTAGTACACCTCGGCGGGATTTGCGATGTTCTGAGCCGCGCGTTCGAGCGTCTTCGGCGAGTCTCCTATGAGGACATAATCCTTGTAGACAACATAGGCGACATCACCGTTGTCATACGCGCCTTTACAGGGCTCGCCGCCGATGGTCACCTCGACCGGCGCGCCCGCCTCGAACTCCAGCGCTTCGAGCAAACGCTCCACGGACATGACGGGCAGGAAGACGAGCCCCTTCTCCTCCGCCTCCGGCGCAACGGAAATGCAGAGCGGCTTCGCGCCGTCCAATCCCGTTCGTTCCAGAAGCTGGGCCAGGTTCTGGACGCCGGACAGGCCGAACCCCTCCGCCGCCATGCCGATCAGTTTCTCGGGCGAGAACTCCATCATGTCCGCGAATTGCGCCATCGGTTCCGCGGTGAGATAGTTCTCGAATTGACCGTACGTGGACTCCAGCGAAGGCGCCGCAAACATCAGCGGCGCATTCTCGAGCGACATGGCCAGCAGGTCACGCACTGTCCAGCCCGTCGTCGTTGCGGTCGCCGCCGGTTGTGCGGGTTGCTCCCCGGCCTCCTGCGCCGGCTGCGGCGGCGCGGACCGCGCCTCCTCCTTCGTGCAGGCGCTTCCTACGATGACCAGACCAAGCAACGCAAAAACACGGAACAGACCTGTTACACTTCGCATCAGAATACCCCTCCTTCCAAATGTTCTAAAGAAGTATCTATGGTCTACAAACCCGCGAATCAAAGTCAAGAGCCCGGTCACAATCGCTTGAAGGCACAGTCCAACGCGTGCGCGGCCGAACATTTGCAGGCCTTACAGCCTGCGCGGTATACTGTCCTTTCGCGCGGTCGTCGGCTTCGCCGATGCCGCGCGCGGGCCGGGGTAGCTCAGTTGGTTAGAGCACTGGATTGTGGATCCAGGGGTCCAGGGTTCAAGTCCCTGCCCCGGTACCAGCTTCTTCCCGCCTTGGAATCCCCAAAACTACGTGGTTTTCCCCGTAATTCCGCTGCTTTCTGGTCATAGGACAGCACTGAAACGCTTTGTTCGTTACCTGTATCTTCTTTGCACAGAATTGCACCGGATTGCACCGAAAAGCCGTCAGCGAGGGGAATAGATGGGGGAAGATTTCGACCGTCGTTTTCGGCCGCGGCCGCGGCCGTCTTGCGCGTGCTGAGATACGGCAGCTTCTCGACCGCCGCGCCCAGGTCAAGCAGCCCGAGATGCGTGTAATGCGCCGTCGTCAGTTTCGGGTCGCTGTGTCTCATGAGCCGTTGCGCCACCTGAAGACTTACACCGGATTGCGCGAGCCATGTGCAGAAGGTATGTCTCAGACAGTGCAGGTCCAGGGTCCGCCCCCGGGCGTCATGTTTCAGGATACCCGCGAAGGCCAGGTCTTTGTTGAATTCGCGCACGCCCTTCTCCGGCATATCGAACAGCCGGGGGTCGTCGTCCTGCCGGAATGCGAGCATGTTACCAGACGCGTCAGAATGCCCCACAACGTTAGAGCGCTTCCTCTCGATATGCCGCGCCAGTTCTGCCGCCAGAGCCGATTGCAGCGGAATCTGTGCGCCCCGGCGCGCCTTCTCGTCTCGGGCATAGAGCACAATATGCGGCTGGTCAGCGTTCAGGACGACCTGACTGCATCGGATGGACCGCAATTCCGAATAGCGGAGGCCGGTCGCCGCGAGCGTTGCGTACATAAACGCGCGCTCGTTTCCGATGGATTCGAGCCGCTGCCGCGTCGTTTCTGAAACCTTCGCTGGACGTGCGTCTCTGTTACCATGCTGGAATTCATGTAGGGGCCGCACCCGCGCCGCCTCGATGAGCCGTTCCAGTTCATCGGGCGACAGAGCGCGCCGATTGCGACGTCGGTCTACCCGCTCGTTTGCCTTGGACAAGCCATCGAAGGGGTTGCTTGCCATGCGCGACACCCGCACAAGCCAGTTGCCAAAGCTCACCCATACGCCGCCGTATCGGTTGCTGGTGCGTGCGCTCAGGCCGCCGCGACGTAGTTCGGCGAGGTGCTTCTCCAGGACGCCCCGGTCCAGGTTGCGCAACCGCGCGAAGGAGCACGCCGCCGCGACGTTCGTCAGGACATGCCTGCAATCGGCCACGTAGTCCGTCGTGCGCCCGGCGCTGCAAAGGCTGTCCAGGAAGTCACTGAAATGCTCGGATAATGGCCGGTCGGCGTATGCGCTCATGGCGCATTCCGAAGCGCTCAGGATACCTGCCGCGATTCGCTCCTCCCGCGCCTCGGCTTCCGCCAGTACCCGCGCCGCCATGTCGCGGTCCCGGCATTGCGTCGATGCCTCGCGCACAACGCCGTCGTGCCCGCGCCAGCGCATGAACCACGTCGTCGTTTCAATCACGATGCAGCTTGCGCCGTCGCGCTCGATAACTTCCGCTTCGCGTTTCGCACCGCGTCCGTCTACCCATTGCGCCACGCGCCGGCCGCGCCGGTTGATGATGGTAGCGCCCTCCGGCAAGGACCGCGTACCGCGCTTCTTGAAAATCCTGCTCATGATTGCCGTCCCTTTTTCCGCGGCGTATAGTGGACTGTCACGCCCAGGTACGCCGCCAGCTTGTCCGCGAGGTCAAGCGTAATGCTCTGCTCCCCGCGGGCGAACCGCATGATCGAACCGCGAAACACCGACGTCTTCTTTTCGAGGGCATACGCCGTTTCGCCAGACTCATTGATCGCCCTACGCAGAGCGTCAGTCCATGCCGTATCAGTTTGCTTATCCATGTCGTAATATATATTTCTTTGCTTGCTGATTTGTCAAGTCCCTTATCCGGGTCATACTCTCTATCGAGCCGCGCGCCGACCGGAGCCTATAGGTCAATCCAGACCGTGTAAATACTGCGGTCGCTTCCTCCCCTGCTCCACCTCGACTACCTCGCCGGTGTCCGCCTGACGAAAACGCCCAAGTTTGGGCGCGGGGTTTCAGCGCCGGTAGCCGGACAATGGCAGCAGGGATTGTGTGGCATATACCCCCCTGGGGCCGCGCCGGCTTCGGGTGAGGTCGGGTCATTGTCACGCGATGGCACGCGTTTTTCCCTATTGTAGTCTTCACTTTGTCTATCATCTATGGTCTTTGTTTATTGGTTACGCGTGCAATAGCAATACACGCGTTCCACTGCGTGACATTATTGCAGCTCAATGCCCTCGTATGCCCGGTATCTTGTGCCGTCCCCCTGTCTGAGTTGGCGTATCCGAATTCCGGGAGCAACAGCAATTAGGTCGCGGCCGAAGGTCTGAATTGTGCCAACGTGGTCGCGCCCGTTCTCCTCACACCAATGCCTCCAACCTGAGAACAAGGTCCTCGTTTCCACGGAAGCGGCTGCGTCAATGATACAGCAATCGCGGATAAACACTTGGATGGGCGAACTGAGGTCCCCGAGGGTCTCGGTCATGTCCGCCGCGCTTTCGGGTATCGTAAATTTGCCGTTTCCCCGAAGCCGGTCCAGGCCGTCCAACGCCCAGAGCAACACACCGGGCAACTCCAGTTCGATGCGATCAAAGAGAGTACGGTCCTCATTGCCGTAGAAACTATTCTTTGTCGGCAATACCAGGAAACGAGACGCCAGTGCCCCAGAGACGTCCGTTAGGCGCGGCGCCTCGTTGGTGAGGATCGTGAAGCGGGTCGGAAGTCGGCCGGTCCACACCGGCAAATGTTTCCGGGACACAGTCTGCAAATCCTCGCCGCTGATGCTCAGAAGTCGCTCAATTACAATTGCCAGGTCTGAGCGTCCGGATAAGCGCGCGTCAGATACAATCGCCAGATTTCTCCCAATCAGGGGTTGCACCCCGAATTGTTCACCCAGTGACGCCAGCGTGGGACTGACAACGTTTTCCCGGCCTAGCAGTGCTGCCAGCACACGTGCAATCGTACCTTTGCCGCTGCGCTTCGGTCCGATCAGGAGCAGGATCTTCTGATGGCTCGTATCGCCGCTAAGGATGTAGCCGAACCACTCTTGAAGCAACGCAATGCATTCGTAATCGCCGGCCCACAGGTCGGCCAGGAATTTGGTCCAGGCTGTCGGCTTCGGTGCGTTGGTGCCGTAATCGAAAGGGACTGCGTAGGTCTGAAAGTACGCCGGCGTGTGTTTGTGCAACGTTCGTGTGTCCAGGTCGAGAAGACCGTTGCGACAGGGGAGTATCGGCCCGGCGGACGGTGCGCTTATACCGTCGAGCCAGATTGCCGGGGTCGCATCCGCGGTCACGAGAACGCCGGATACACCAAGCAGCGCGTCCAACATCTCTGAAACACGCCGACTTGTCGGCTTGTACTTCGTGGGTTCGTTTGTACCCGGCACCATTACGCCGTCGAGAAAGGCCCAGGCCAAGCCTCGAAGTTCGTCTGGCGTCACCGGACAGTAATGCGTGCTGGTCCAAGCGTAAAACTCATCGCGCCAGCGCCGTAGCCGAAGCAGCCCGTCTGCCCCCCGGAATCGCGTATCCAGGAGGGCTTCGGCAAGCCGCAATGGTTCGGCCGAGACGACGGCCAACTACTACAACGCGGCGCAGATTGCAAGGCAGCTGGCAGACAATGGTTTCTTTGCTGCCAAACACTCCCTGAATCTCAATGCTGACGAAAAGAGGGAGATCACGACCGAGAAGGAACTCGCGGAACTGATTGCCAGTGAGAAAGAACGCATCTCGCAAGACAAAGATTTGCGCAGCAAGTTTGCCGAGATCGAAAAGTTAATTCAGAAAAACATAACCGTGCGGGAATTCGAATCTTTTCTCCTAGACCACGAAGAGCTGCTGACCAAGTTCACCAACATGACCGATTTTAGACAGGAAGTTTTGAAGGCCTACATTGACACCGCCTTTGGCCTGTACCAAACCCTGCTCGAAAAGTACCAGGACGCTGAAGCACGACGCAAGGAGATTCAGGAACAGGCAGACAAAGAGCGAACGCAATGGGAAGAGGTTATCGACATTTTCAACAGCCGCTTTGTTGTACCCTTCAAGCTTCATGCCGCCAACAAGGTGGAAGTGATTTTGGGACAGCAGGATATCCTTAACCTGGGATTCACATTCACCGATGGGGTTGATCAGGCACCAATAGACCGCACGGCGCTGCTGCAGGTACTTAGTACTGGCGAAAAGAAAGCGTTGTACGTTCTGAACATCCTTTTCGAGATTGAGATCCGAAAGAGAGCCGGACAGTACACTTTGATTGTCGTGGACGATATCGCTGATTCTTTTGACTACAAGAACAAGTACGCGATCATCCAGTACTTAATGGACATCTCTGAGGGGCCGCACTTCAAGCAAATCCTCCTGACGCATAATTTCGATTTTTTCAGAACCGTCGAGAGCCGCTTTGTTGGCTACGGAAACTGTCTCATGGCTTCCAAGACCGCCACAGGTGTGGCATTGGAGAAAGCTGCCGGAATCAAGAACATCTTCATCAATGACTGGAAAAACGCGTTCCACACAGACTTGCGGAAGAAGATAGCATCCATTTCCTTCATTCGGAATTTGATCGAGTACACGCGCGGCCAGACCGACCCCGATTACGTAAAGGTGACATCGCTACTCCACTGGAAGGCCGACTCACAGCAGATCACGGTTAGCGACCTAGATGGCATCTTCAACCGCCTGTTCTCAACCTCTAATGTCTCGCCCGATGGAAACCAGGCAGTGGTGGACCTAATCTTCGACGAAGCGAAGGAATGCCTCAATGCTCCTGACGGCATCAACTTTGCAAACAAAGTGGTTCTCGCCATCGCCACTCGTCTTGCCGGGGAGCAGTTCATGGTCAAGAAGATTAATGATCCAGCATTCGTTGCCTGACTTCGATTGTAAACGTCCGGTGAAGGCCATCTTCCGGCGTCGGCGGGTTTGTGGGAAAATGCGGTCGTCACATCAACGGGAGAGGAACGATGGCAGCGAAGAAGTTTGCGGACGCGGTCAGCCGGGAGTCGTTTTGGGGTGAGCATGTGGCGCGCTGGTCTTCGAGCGGTCAGTCCATCCTGGGGTATTGCAGGGCCCAAGGTCTGAGCGAGGGGTGTTTCCACTATTGGAAGAACGCGCTGAAACGTCGCGGGGCACAGAGCGCGGCGGGTGATGGGCCGCCCGTCTTTGCGGAGTTGAAGCTTGTGGGAACTCGGGAGGCGTGTATCGAGGTGCGTGTCGGGGACGCGCACCGGGTGCACGTGCATCCGGGGTTTGACGCGGATACGTTGAGGCGCGTGCTCGCGGTGCTGGAGCGCGCGGGATGTTGAGTGTTGGCCGCCATGTCGGGGTGCGGGTGTTCTTATGCCTGGCGCCGATGGACATGCGGCGCTCGTTCGACGGTCTGGCTGCGGCGGCGGAGCATGTGATGCGGCAGGCCCCGTTGTCGGGCCATCTGTTCGTGTTCCGGGGCCGGCGTGGAGACCGGGTCAAGATACTGTATTGGGACCGGGACGGCTATGCGCTGTGGTACAAGCGTCTGGAAAAGGGGGTCGTGAAGTTTCCCGGGGGTTCCGGCGCGAGCCTCGAGGTAAGCGCGGCGGAGTTGGCGTGCATCCTGGAGGGGCTGGAGCTGGCGCAGGCGC
>JAGMZX010000005.1:0-56331 GCA_018005585.1 Candidatus Hydrogenedentota bacterium
TGGTCTATGCCCATCGGGAAGACGTGGACTGGCATGGCGCCGCCTACGCATGCATCAAGCAACTGGCGGAAGGCACGACGCCGTGGGCCATCCCGTGGCCATGCATCCACGAGTTTCTCGCCATTGCCACGCATCCGCGAATTTACGCGCCGCCCACGCCAACGGACAAGGCGCTCGAACAGGTCGACGCTTGGATGGAGTCGCCGAGTCTGGTCCTGCTGGGCGAAACAGACGGATATTGGCCCTACCTGCGCAAACTCGTTCAGAGCGGGCGTATTGCGGGTCCCATGGTGCATGACGCCCGCGTGGCGTCTCTCTGTATGCAACATGGGGTGCGCGAAATCTGGACTGCGGACCGGGACTTCGGCCGTTTCCCAGGGGTACGCGTGCGCAATCCATTGCTTTGAATCATGATGTTCGCCCACGCTCGAATCACGACGGAGCGCCCGCTGTATTCGCGGTTCCAAGTGCTACCTCGGCGCTGACAACCGTGATTTCCTGCTGGCGCCGGTGAGGGGGCTGACGAACTGAATCGACAAAGTGCGCATGGCCGCGCGAGTATAAGGAAGGGGTGTCGTTGCGGCTTTAACTTCCCTATTATCGGGTTGGCCCGATGCCCCGTGCGCCAACGGGGCCGCCGTCAGAAGGAAGAGCATGGAAACTTGTCTGGGAGAGAGACAATGAGCGAAAAGCAGTGGTATGAGCTCTTATTTGAAGACTACGGGCGAACGTACGACAAGGAACCCTATACGCAAGGCACGCAGGGAGAGTGCGATTTCATCGAGAAGGAACTTCGGTTTGACAAGTCGCTGAAGCTTCTCGATGTCGGCTGCGGGACCGGAAGGCACGCGATTGAACTCGCTAAACGCGGCTATCAGGTGACGGGAATCGATCTGTCCGAATCGCAGCTTGCGAGAGCGCGTGAAAAGGCCACCGAACAACAGGTGAGCGTCGAGTTCTTGCGGCACGATGCACGGGACTTGCCCTTTCACGCTGAATTTGATGCGGCCATCATGCTTTGCGAAGGTGGATTCTCGTTGATGGAAACGGACGAGATGAACTTCGAGATACTGAAGAGCGTGACACGCGCCCTGAAAGACAGGGCGACGTTCCTGTTCACCGCGCTCAACGGCCTGTTCCCGTTGTGCCACAGTATGGAGGCATTTTATGCCGAAGCGAAACTGGAGGGCACTAGCGCCTGCAGGAAGAACCGCTTTGACCTGATGACATTTCGCGATTTCAATATCGCGGAATTCGTGGACGATTCCGGCAACAAGAAAACCCTCTCCTGCAACCAGCGCTACTACGTGCCGAGTGAGATCACCTGGCTGCTGAAGACGCTCGGCTACGCCCGCATCGAAATCTTCGGCGCCAAACTGGGCGCCTTCTCCAGAGACCATTCTCTGACCCCGGAGAATTTCGAGATGCTCGTCGTCGGACACAGGCAGTGATTCGGGATACAAACCAGGCGGTAAGGAATGCACGGCGGCAGAGCGCGCGCTGGCGCCTGATTGGCAGAGGCGAAGGGATTCAAGGGAGACTCCTGGACGAGGACATTCGTGCCGAAGGATTGCTCGCGGGCAGGCCGTCCGGCGAAAGCCGGGCTTCGTTCCAGAAATGGCTCGAAAAGCGCGGAACGGATTGACCTTCTCGCTTCGCGGTGCGATGCGCCACATCAGCCCCGACATGGGGGTTTCCTCCCGGCTTTGGCGTGGGGGCTGGAGAGGTGGTTCATTGCGCTCATGGCCGCGTGAGTTGATTGTGGACACGGCATCGCCCGTGCCGGCATTCCTGCGGTAGGCGCGCGGTCTTCAGCGTGCAGCAGCATCGGGTCAACACATCACGAAAAGCGGTTGAATCTTGTCGAAAGGAATGTGTACAAGGGAGCTTCCAAAGGGACTGTTGCACGATGAGTTGAGGTTGTGTTTCCGGGAGACGGACCATGAGTCTGTTCTGGGTGCCTTTATGTCTTGCGTTTTCCGCAACTCCGTCCGTGCCGTTCTCCGGCGCCGTGGATGCCCGGACTTTCGGGGCAAAGGGCGATGGCGTTACCGATGACACGGCGGCCCTCCAGGCGGCGCTGGATGCCTGTGCCGCACAGGGCGGCGGGGTCGCGTTCCTGCCCGGCGGCGTGTATGTCGTTCGGGGCAATCTGACCGTCCCGGAGTATGTGACATTACAGGGTGCGCTGGGCGGTCCGAGCGCGATGCGCGATCCGAAAGGGACCGTGCTGCACGCGTATGCGGGGCGAGGCGATGAGCAGGGCGCGCCGTTTCTCGCCATGAAGACCGGGTCCGGCATAAGAAGCCTGGCGATTCAGTATCCGGAGCAGACCGGGTCAGAGGTCGTTCCCTATCCGTGGTGTATCGCGGGAAGCGGCGAGGATATTTCCGTCGTCGATTGCATGCTGGTAAACCCGTATCAGGGCGTGGACTTCGGAACTCAGGCTTGTCCGCGGCATTTCATCAGCCGTCTGTATGGTTACCCGTTGCGGCGCGGGATTTTCGTGGACCAGTGTTTTGACATCGGGCGTATTGAAAATGTGCATCTGTGGCCGTTCTGGCGCACGAGCGAGAATCCGAAACAGGTCATGCAGTTTGTGCAGGAACACGGGGAAGCTTTCATCTTCGCCATGACCGACTGGCAGTATGTGGCCAATACCTTCTGCTGGGGCTACCGATACGGCTATCGTTTTACGGAGAACGGGCGCGGCGTCTGCAACGGCAACTTCGTGGGTATTGGCGCCGATGCATGCCACGTGTCCGTGCTTATCGACAACAGCGCCGCCTACGGGCTGCTGATCACCAACGGGGAATTTGTTGCCCTGTACGGAGAACATCCCACGCAGATTGTGGTAGGCCCGGACAATTCCGGGAGTATCCAGTTCAACAATTGCGCCTTTTGGGGCCCTTCGTATCAATGCGCGAAAGTGTCCGGGAAAGGATACATAAGTTTCCAGCAGTGCCACTTCCTGGAATGGGATTTTCAGGAAGGCGCGGCACCCGGCGTGGACGTGGTTTCGGGCATGGTCAACATTCAGGGGTGCCGGTTTGGAAAGGGCGCGAAATCCGTGCGACTGGGTAAGGCCGTGCGCGGCGCAGTCGTGACAGGGAATCTTCTTGCCGCAGCGGATATGGTGGAAATCGAGCCGGGCGCCACGGCGACCGTGGAAGCGAACGGCGTGGAGCGCCCGCCTCAAGAGCCCATTGCGGGCTCACGCGTAATCAGCGTGCTGGGCCCGAACGTCCGTCTGACGGAAGAATGGTGGGATTATGCGGGCCGCGGCACCTACATCGGGGTCGCTTATTTCAGCGTGCACAAGGACATCACGAATTCGTTTACCTGGCTGTTGGACGTGCAAGCGCCGGGAACCCACACCCTGTCCGCGTGGGTGCCCAAATGGGTGGCGCCCGTCAGCGGGCTAGGCCGCGCCATATACCGTGTGCGGCATGCGGGCGGCGATGCGACGGTGGAAGTGAATCAATCGGAACATGCCGAGTCCTGGGTGAACCTGGGCCAATATACGTTCGATGCGGAAAGCAGGGTGACCCTGGAAAACGCGGCGGGCGAAACCGTGCTCGCCGACTGCCTGCTGCTTACCCCTGCGGTAAAATCCACAACGCTTTGAGGGGTCGGTCGACGCAGACTATCTCCTGCTAAGTCCTCCTGCCACAACATCGGGGCTACGGGTTCCTGCCATGCAAAGACACTGTCGTGAATGCTTGCCGAAACCACACAAGAGGCATAGAATGGCGCTGTGCAGCATTGTGTTCGGGGTTGCCGCAGTGGCGGGAAGCGTGCGGCGGTCCGTGCGGGACGATTCAGAGCCGGACAATACGGCCGTTGAGGCTGTCAGAGGAGGCTGGTCTATGTGGACCCACGCGCGGCGGCTTTTGTGCGGCTTTCTTGGTCTGATCGTGCTGGCCTTGACGCCGGGGTGCATCATTAAAGTGCCCATCACGGACACGCAGTCGGTGCTCCTGCCGCAAGGCACATTCGACGCGTCCATCGGCGGACCGGGTCAGCAGGTGTTTCATCTCACGGTCCCGATTACGTCGTTGTGCAGCCTGCCGACGGCAAACGACGTTATCACCGAATTCCTTGAAAGCGGGCAGGGGCTGCCTGTGGCGCGGTTCCTGCTCGAAGCGGACCACGCCTGGGCAAAATCGTTCACATTCAAGTTTGACGGCGCCAATTTCGAACACAACGCGGAATTGACCGTGCGCGTCGTTGGGCCGGACGGCGAATGGGCGCGGCGCACCGTCACGGAAATCCTCCCGATTGCCGGACTGACGCTGAGCGCCACGCCCACCTCGCAGATCGACATATTACAGGCACAATTGCCGCCCGGCGAATGTCTGGACTTCGAGTTCATACTCACCGGCAGAAACCCGAGCGCGGACGTTTCGGTCGAGGTGCGCATGGAACTGGACGTGGAACTGCACACGCGCGGCTTCATTGATGCGGGGCTGTTCCTGCAATAAGACGTTTGCGCCGGTGACGAAAAGTAAGAGGTGTTCCGAATGAACGCTTCAACCACATGAGCGTCACGATACGCAGCCTCAGTGTGGATAACAACGAGTGTCGCGTTTTGCCTGCGGGGAGGACGCAATGTCACGATGGGGAACTCCGAGCTGCAGCTGTCTTCGCGGACCCAGAGAAGCGGCGAGCGTTAATCATCGGAATTTCAAACGGTGTGGATTGGCGAACAACCGTGTTCCATGTTCCCGACAGTTTGCGACCGGAATCCTCGTTCCCGCCAATGTATCTGTCTCGACCTCTCAATTCCGTTTTCTGCTAATCTGACGCGGGCCAGGCTGACGAGAATCACCTTGAGGTGTATGGTTAAGGCGGCCAAGGCTTCGGAATCCGGTTTCTGTTGTGGGCCGGTTCACCGTGGAGAGAAGGACGCATGATTGTTGTCAACTCGAGTGTAGGACCGCGACGCGCGGTGGGCCGCATCGCGTGGGCGTTGGTTGCCATCGCCGCTCTGGGCTTGCCCCTTACCCCGCCCGCCGCCGCGCTCCTTTACCGGGCGCCGGAGGGCACCATCAAGGACAACTGCGTCGTATGGAATAATGGGACCTACTACCTGTTTGCCATGTACCGGTATGAGCAGAAAGCCCGGGACCAAGATCAATGGCGCAGCGTGTGGTTGGCAACCTCGACGGATGGCGTCCACTGGAAAGATGTCGGCCCGGTTATCAAGGATGCGCCGTTCGGCATCTATGCCATGCGGGTGTGGCGCGTTGGCGACCGCTTTGTGATGAATCACGGGAGCTTCACGGGCGAGGCGCAGGACGTCCTGCGTCTTTGGGAATCGCCGGACCTCGTCCGATGGGAGTACCTTGGGCCGGACTACGACGTGCGGCGGCCTGACGGCGGACGCATTGACCACATGGACGTGATTACGGCAGAAGAAGACGGAAAGACGGTCTACTACGGCTACGCGGTGGGCGGCGTGCTTCGTTCCGAGGATGGCTTAAAGTGGCATTGGCTTGGTGAACTGCCGCTGTCGGGAGATATTTCCTTCCGTGTGGTGCAGGAACCTGGCGGCTGCCAGCGGTTTGGCGACACGTACTATCTCCTGGTCGGCGGATTCTTGCCCGGCGGTTTCGAATATGCCGTGGCAACATACATCGCAAACCACCCCACCGGTCCTTTCTACCCCGACTACCCAGCGTTTCGGCTAAACGGCTATTCCGGACGCGAGCTCGTAGCTCTGTGGGCCGGTTATTGCCGGTTACCCGACGAGACACTCTTCACCAATTACGTGCTGGATCCGGGCGGACAATTCTGGTGGCACGCGCCGCTCAAGTCGACCGTGGTAGATGATGCGGGTCACTTGCACATGGGTTATTGGCATGGCAATGAAGCGCTGAAAGGAACCTGCCTCTCAGAGACATCGGCCAATCCTCACCGCGTCTTTCCGGACTCGCCCGGAATCACGACGTTCTCCGAGAAAGAGGTGGCCATTGCGGCCCCGGCCTTTCCCCACGTGCGCTGGATCACGCCCGACAAGCCGAACATCGTGTGTGCTTTCGCCGGTCCCGTCTTGGATTTCGACGCGGGCTGCATCGTCGAGGGGACGATGCGGGTATCCGGAACAGACGGCATAGCTTTCCCCGCAGCCGGAATCGCGTTGGAACAGACGAACCAGGAAGCCGTTGCCATCCTGTTTGGTACATGGGGACAAACGCTGATTGGCAGGCTGAGCTACCACGACGCGCCACATTTCGATCCCGCGGACATCACGGGCTTTGGCTGCGCAACAGTCGCTGGAATGCCCGCCGGCAAAACATGTTCATACCGGCTGCTCATTCGAAAAGGCATCTTCGAAGTCTATCTCGACGACCTCCTGGTTCAGACCTGCTCCGGTGACAATCTGACGGGCCGGATAGGCTTTATTGTCCAGGATGGGAAAGGAACTTTCGCCTGGCCACGGATATGGACAATGAGCCTGCCGTAGCCCAACGCTTCCAGACGTGGCGCCTATTAGAAGGATGGGAGTTCTACAGGCTCCAGCCTTCGCGGAAACTTGGGCCTATGAATCGGTTCGCTTCGGGGGCATTCGTAAACTCCATGTTGCTGAAGTTCCAGGTCAGTTTCATGTCCGCGCGAATTGCCGCAACGCCCAGCAATACGATTTCCGCGAGCGGTCCGCCATAGTCGAAGTTCGCACCCGCCGCTTCGCCGCCCTTGCAGGCGTTCACCCACTCTTTGTAATGGCCTATCGACCGCGGGAGGGTCTTGGGCGGCCGCTTGTAGTCCTTCATCCTCGATTCGGGAAGCAACTGTGGATCGCTTCCGTAACAGCCGCACATCAGTTTCCCCTTTTCACCAATAAACAACACGCCGCCATCGGCGTCGCCCATCTTCCGGCCCTGTTCCAGTTCATCGGGCCTCGGCGGCATCAGGCCGCCGTCATACCAACGCAAATCGACCGGCGGCATGTCGCCGCGCGCGGGAAAGGTCCACCGCACCAGCGCCGCGGCGGTTGCCGTTTCCGGATGCACCTTTCCTCCGGGAATCTCCGTGCTCAGCGGAGTCGCGCCAGAGTTCAATCGGACCGAACTCGCTTCGACGGTTTCGGGGGCGCCGATCTGAAGCGCCCACACGACGGGATCGAGCATGTGACACCCCATGTCTCCGAGTGCGCCGCACCCGAAATCCCACCATCCGCGCCAAATGAACGGCAGATACGCAGGATGGTAGGGCCGACTCGGCGCCGGACCCAGCCACAGGTCCCAATCCAGCCCCGGCGGAACCGGCGGCATCTCTTTCGGACGATCGATCCCGTAGGGCCACCATCCTCCCGGCCGGTTTGTCCACGCGCACACCTCGTGAACCCGGCCGATGGCGCCATCCCAAATCCATTCACAAAGCTGGCGGATATCTTCCTTGGCGTGGCCCCAGTTCCCCATTTGCGTCGCCACGTTCGCGGCCCGCGCGGCCTCCGTCATGGTGCGCGCTTCGACCAGCGAATGCGCCAGCGGTTTCTCGCAGAAGACATGTTTGCCCTTCTTGATCGCGGCCATCGCCGCCACGGCATGGATATGATCGGGCGTCGTGATCACGACCGCGTCGATGTCATCTCGCTCGTCCAGCATCTGCCGAAAATCCACGTAGGCCGCGCAGCCGCCGCTTGCGTTGCCCTTGTAGTCGTAGTAGTCGTTCACCAGTTTACGCCCCGCTTCACGTCCAGCCACACCGCGCCCGAGGTAGGGACCCTCTTCAAAGACATCGCACACCGCCACGACCCGCACGTCACGGTCCTGTAGAAACGTCTGGAGGTTGTACATGCCCTGCCAGCCCACGCCGACGAACGCCATGTTGATCTTCTCGCTGGGCGGAGTCTGGCCGAGGCCCAGAACATGCGGGGGCAATACTGTGAACGATGTCGCGGCCGCTGTGCGGTGCAAGAAACTGCGCCGCGAAATCCGTCCGTCTTTCGATAGCGCGCGATCTGCGCTTTTTGCGTCGTGAATGTACATACCCCGTCTCCTTTTTTGATGCCGCCCACGCGATTTCACAATTGCTTGTGTTCAGAGTGCATACGCCCAGTCACCAAAATCAAAAATGCGCATTCTCCCGTCAATGCTGACGGAGCCCAAGACCCAATCAGACATCGAACGGCTCGCATCTCTCAAAATCGGGCAAATAATAATCGCTGCTGTCGAGGCCTTGCACGAGCAGGTGCTCGAAGCC
Source organism: Candidatus Hydrogenedentota bacterium (assembly GCA_018005585.1). Classification (NCBI taxonomy): domain Bacteria; kingdom Pseudomonadati; phylum Candidatus Hydrogenedentota; species Candidatus Hydrogenedentota bacterium. Next base: position 8,209 of record JAGMZX010000005.1, read on the forward strand.
CAGGCCGGCGGCGTACATCACAATATCCCGGTATTCTTTGCGCGAAACCCTTGAGCGTAATTCGGGAAACTCGTCGGCCCGGTGCCGCGGTGCGTATTGGCTCATCAAACTGAGCGTCACGTTCTCCATGTGCTCGTCCTTGAGCCAGAGCAGAAATTCGTAGCTGCCTGAGATGTTCTCAGGAAGAATCAAATGACGAATGATGACGCCACGCCACGCCATGCCGCCTTCGGTCTGCAATGGCCCCGCCTGCCGGTACATCTCTTTAATGGCCTCTTTGGCCACGTCCGGATAGGCCTTCGCTTTCGAGTATTTCCGGGCGCACGCCGCGTCCATATACTTGAGATCGGGTAAATAGATATCGATGATCCCGTCGAGCAGCTGGAGCAGTTCGACGCTGTCATAGCCGTTCGTGTTGTAGACAAGGGGCAGCCGCAACCCGTCCCGGAACGCGGTGCCCAACCCCAGCAATATCGGATAGATGTAATGCGTGGGCGTCACGAGATTGATGTTCCCCGCGCCCCGCTCCTGCAATTCGAGGAACACGCCCGCCAGCGCCGTGTACGATACGTCTTCGCCCAGTCCCATCTGGCTTATCTGGTAGTTCTGGCAGAACACGCAGCGCAGGTTGCAGTGCGTGAAGAAGACCGTCCCCGACCCGCCCGAACCCACCAGCGGCGGCTCTTCGCCAAAATGCAGCGTCGCGGATGCGTACCGGACGTGGAATCGGTCGCGCGACGTCGTGCGGCACACGCCCGGCGCATTCTCCAGCCGGGCCGCTTGGCAACGATGCCCGCACAGGCAACACTCGCGCAGCAGCCCCTCGACCGCCGGAAGCACCGAGTCGATGCGCTCCGCCTTCTGGGCGCCGTCCATCGAAAACACTCCATGACCCTGACATGCCGCTGTTCAGAATAACCGAAGCGCGTGAGGGATGCATAGCCTGCCGCGTTGACGCCCGTGCCCCGCGCTGGTAGCATCGCGGCGCGGGTTCAGCCGCTGTTTCGAAACCGGACGGGGTCACATGATGAGCAGCACCTTCGAGCACGAATTCACGGCAGGCTGGGGCGACATGGACTTCAACGGGCACATGCGCAACACGGCATACCTGGACCTGAGCGGCACCGTTCGCATGATGTACTTTGAAGCTTGCGGATTCCCGATGCAGGCGTTCGAGGAACTCCAGTTCGGCCCGGTGATTTTCAAGGACGAAATTGAGTACCTCAAGGAACTCCGGCTGCTCGAGCGTGTGCGTGTCACACTCGAACTCGCGGCACTGAGCAAGAACGCGGGCCGGTTCCGCATCCGCAACCGCTTCTTCCACACAGACGGCCGCCCGGTGGCGGTCGTCACAAGCGCGGGTGGTTGGCTCAGCTTCCGCGAACGCAAACTCGTCCCGCCGCCGGACGCCCTGGCCGAGGTTCTGCGCGGCCTGCCCCGGGCCGGGGACTTCGAGGAGATATGAGGAAGTCGTTGCGCAACCGCATGCGAGGATACCTCTCCCGGGAAGCGCGACCAGGCGCGGCACTTGCCTGTGTCATATTTCGAAATACGCAAGAACGATTGCCGGTCCGCGGAAAAATGGCCCGCTTGCCATATTCCTCGTGGAAACGAAAGGCGTGCCCAGCGGATTTGCGGCCTGCCCGAGGCGTGTATGGCTGAGGTGACGGCCAAACCGCAGACCCGTATCGCGTGAGGGAAGACCGCGCAACCACCCCGATTTTCCCCACGCGTGCCGGACGGTGTAGGCTACATCTCCGGTAATGTGATTGCTGTGGCTAATTCCACGAGGCCAGAGACCATGCGTGCATCTCCTTGTCTGTACCCTGTGTTGATTCTGATCTTCGCCGCCATGTGTGCCGGCACAGCCGGTCACGCCGCGTTGATCGAGCAGTCGCTCGAGAGGTTGCGCCAATCGCCGCCCGTCTGCCCGGATGCTTTTGATTTCGTGGTCGTGGCGGACTCGAACACGCTCGAACCGCTCGAACAGGCGGAGGTGTTCAAGCAGATCCTCCGCGAGGTCAATGTCTTGAAACCCGGCTTCGTGTTCGAAGCCGGCGACATCATCCTGGGCGGCGCGGCGGAAGGCGTGCCCCCGCAGTGGGACGTTTTCGAGCAGACCATCGCGGCGTGCGAACCGCCATACCTGGCCATACCGGGCAACCACGACATCAGCGACGCGGCCACGGAGCGCATCTGGCTCGAACGCATGGGGCCGGCGCACTACACGTTCGCGTACGGCAACTCGTTGTTTATCGGATTGAACAGTGAAGAGGTGGGCGCGCTGGACCGTATTTCGGATGAGCAAGTGGCATGGCTCAAAGAGCAGCTTGCGGCGGCAACAGCCACAAACATCTTCGTGTTCCTGCACAGACCCTTGTTCGCGAACGAGGGCGACCCCGAAACGGCCGGCTCCGTGTGGGAAGCGCAGTGGGCGAATGTGGCGGAAACGTTCCGCGGCTATCCAGTCCGCGCGGTCTTTGCCGGCCACGAGCATATCTACCGCGACTGCGGCGTACGCGACGGCGTGCATTATGTAATCTGCGGCGGCGCGTCCGTGTACGGCATGAGAGGAAACGCGGACGAGGGGAAGTTCAACCATTATCTTCGCGTCCAGGTGCGCGGCGGCCAGTTCAGCTGGGCCGTCATCCAGCCGGGTTCGATCCTTCCCCAGGATGCGGTCACGAGCGAGCGCATCGACGAATTGTTCCGCATCCGCAACAAATGGCTCGTCTCGGAAGAGATCTACGCCCCGCTCGGCGAACCGGTCGACCGCGACCTGCGCGTCACAATCAGCAACCCGCACGAGCGCGTTCTGACCTCTTTCTTGCGGTGGACCGTTCCCGAAGGGTGGTCGGTCATGCCCGAGCAGAGGGACTACGAAATCCCCGCTCATAGCGCGGCGCAACTCGTATTCCATGTGCAAAGCGAAGCAGCGGGCGCCGCGCGGTTCCCCGTGCCCGTGCTGCGCACCTTATACACTCAAACGCAACACGGCCCCGCGGTCGAGGTCGCGCACGACCTGCGCTTCGTCCCCGTCTTGTCCGCGCGGCGTGCAAGCAGCCCTGTCGCCCCCGACGGCGTGCTGAGCGAATGGGAAGGCGCGCAATTCGCGCCGTCCGCGTATCCCGCCGGTTTCACCGGCGCGGCTCTCGACGACCTGGCCTGCGAAACGGCGTTCCTCTGGGACGAAGATTGGCTCTATATGGCGGTGCGCGTGCGCGACAACGAGTTTCATCAGCCCTACGCGGGCGACATCGTCTGGAAGGCGGACAATGTCGAGATGTTTCTCGACGGCTGGAGTTGGGGGCTCAGCCTGACCGCGCACGGGCCGGAAGTCTTCCTGTATCACGGCATCAACGTCTCCGCCGAGACGGTGAATACCGACGTGAAGCTAAGCGTGAAACGCGATGGAACCGGAACCTTCTACGAGGCGGCATTCCCTGAGTCGCATCTTGCGCCGTTGAAACTCGCGCCGGGCGCCAGCTTCCGGTTCAATTCGCTCATGAACGACCTCGACCCCTCGGGCCCGGAAACGGACCGGCACTGGCTGCAACTCGCGCCTGAGACAGGCTCCCCGGGCAACCCGCCGCCTCGCGTCAAGGTCGTGCTCGAACCCTGAAAACGATGAGAGGGAGAACACCGGGCCAATCAGCGCAGCTGACGCTGCAGCCCGACCGCCACGCCCTGAATCTGTACGTCGTGAGCGGGATAGCGCAAGGGCTGCATCGTCGGGTGCGCGGGGCGCAACTCCACCTGGTCGCCCGCGGGATGAAAATACTTCACCGTCGCCTCATCGCCAATCAGCGCCACGACAATGTCCCCCGTTCGCGGCCGACGCTGCTGGTCGACCACCAGAATGTCGCCGTCCAGGATACCCGCTTCGGTCATGCTGTCGCCGTTTACGCGCAGGCAGAACGCCTTGCGCCGCGCAAGCGATGACGCGACCGGCACGTAGTCTTCGATGTTCTCCGCCGCGTACAACGGCGGACCCGCCGCGACGCGCCCCACGAGCGGCAACGCCCCGATGTTGTGCTGATACAAGCCCGCCGCCGCCTGCTCGGTGACGCGAATGCCGCGCGCTTTCGAACTGCGTTCCAGGTACCCTTTTTTTTCCAGCGCCACAAGGTGGTCCCGGGCCGCATTCGTGGATGTCAGGCCGAATTCGTCGCAGATTTCCGACATCGTCGGCGGGAGCCCATGGTCGCGGACGCATTCGATCACGAACTCGAGTACGTTGCGCTGCCGTTTCGTGAGCCCTTTCGCCATGACAGGTTCCTCGATAAAGACTGAATTTCTTTACAGGGATATTCTTTCAGATTTATTCAGCGGTGTCAAGAGGCGGTCAGCAAGCTGACCGAAAAAGAGCGGCAGCAAACTGCAGTATCTCCACACGAAACGCGGCAATACGTTGGCGAAAGCAGAAAACAGCCTGCTTAACGCAGGGCCCCCGAGGCGGGCTCATATTCCCAGGTCCGGCCAGGGTAAGGGTGTTCGGGCAGGAGCGCCAGATAACCCGGCTGGACCAGTTCTTCGAGAGACGAGGCCCAGCGGCCCGTGTCGCGCCGGAATTTCTCGATGGCGTTGCGGATGGCCGTCTCGCGGCGGCGCGTGTCTTCATCAAGCAGCGTCGTATTGCGCACAACGCCGTCCGCGTCGATGAAAAAACGACCGCCCAGCGGGTCCACCGGCAATTGGGTGATCACCCCCGCGCGCAACAGCTCCTCGAGGTCCTTCACGGGCTGGCGAGTCCGGCGCGCGTAGGCCGCGGCCTGTTCCGTCAGGGCGCGGCAGTACTCGCGGATGGCGAGTTCCTCGAGTTTGCGCGCGGCCATGTCGCGGAGCAGCCGGTCTTCGCTCTGCGCCAGCTTCTCCCACATCTCGCGTTCGAGGGCCGTGTCGCTGATATCGCCCGCCGCGCGCAGCTTGTCCACCAGGTCCGCGACATATGCCGGCGCGCGGCCCGTATCGGCGCTCATGGCGAGATAGCGCCGGGCCCGTTCACGCGAACCCGGTTCGTCCTTGCGGTTGAGCAGATAGATCATCGCCATCTCGTAGGGCAATTCCCAGGCATCCGGGACCTGCACCGACCCCTTCTCCAGCAGATGCAGCCCGGCATCGTCGTCTGCGCGCAACGACGCCAGAAAGATGCCACCGTAGCGATACACGTCCTTGAAGTAGGGGTCGAGACGGACACACGTGTTCAGCATATGGTCCAACCACGTGAACGCCCGGTCCCCCTTCAACTGCGTCGCGGTGTATTGGATGCAGCGCAGCCACAGAAAATCGGCGATTATGCTGTCCATGCCGCACGTGAAATGGTTGAGCAGCTTCTCGTTCGGCAGGTAGAGCAGTTCGTCCTCGACGGACGCGCGCGCCGCGTCGATTCGCACTTGCGCCCCGACGGCCAGCGCGGCCAACAAAGCCGCGCACGCCAGCGCGGCCCATCGCGCGCCCCGCTTCATACATCCTTTTCCTTGAAGGCCAGCGCGGCCAGGATCAGCAGCACGACGGTATACGCGAGGCCATAGGCCAGCGTCCACGCCACGTACGCCAGCGAAACGGGCACGCCATTCGCCGCCTCCGCGCGGATATCGAAATTGCTCAGGTTCGGGATTACGTAATAGGCGATTTCGAGGGCCTCTTTCGCGGCGGTGCCGTCGAACTGCGGCGGCAGGTCGTGAAACACGCCCGTGGCGTGGCCGAACGCATACACCGAGAACACGATAACCGCGCCGAGTATGGGCGACGTGAGCGTCGACAACAACACGGCGAACGCCGTGACCAGCAGCAATTTCCAGTAGATAAGCAGGACGGCGAGGAAGAACATCGCGTCGAGACTGCCGCCCAGCAACAGCACATAGACCGCGGACACGCCCGTCATGATGGCTGTCACGGCCAGCAGAAGTCCCATCAATCCGAAATACTTGCCCAGGATGAACTCGTACCGGTGTATCGGCTGCGAGATGATCGTGTACAGCGTGCGCTTGTCGATTTCCTTGTAGACGAGACTGGTGCCGACGAAAATGGCGATCAGCACGCCGAACAACGAAATCGCCGCCAGCGTGATGTCCTTCACGATCTTGATGTCCTGGCCGATGCTGATCCACCCGAGCGCCTTCGACCCCAGAATCGTGACGCCCGCGAAGAACAGCAGCACGTACAGTACCTTGTCGCGCACCGATTCGCGGAACGTGTTCTGGGCAACGGCAAGGATGCGGTTCACGGCGCGTCATCCTTCTCCTGCGCTTCGATGAAGTAATCTTCCAGCGACTTGCGCACCGGGCTGTACTCGACGAGCCGCCCGCCCGCCCCGTGCACGGCCCTGACGAGGTCATTCGCGGCGTCCTGCCCGTCCACAACGAAGATGTGCAGGTCGTCAATGGTCCGGTGCGACACGGCGCGCCCGGCCTGCGCTTGGGCCGCATCGGCGCTCAGTCCTGAGACAACCACCTCGACCTGGTTCAACCGTTCGCCAAGCAGTTCATCGAGCCGGCCCTCGCGCGTGAGCCGTCCGCGCACGAGGATGCCGGCCCGGTCGCAAATCTGTTCAACGTCGCCCAGCACGTGCGAGCTGAAAAAAAGCGTCTTCTTCGCGTCGCGCATCCGCAGGATCAACTCGCGGATCGAGCGCCGGCCCAGCGGGTCCAGCCCGCTCATCGGCTCGTCCAGGATCAGGATCGGCGGGTCGCCCACCAGCGCCACGGCGAAGCCCAGCCGTTGCCGCATGCCTTTCGAGAACCCCTTGACACGCCGGTCGGCGATGCCGCGCAACTCGAGCAGGTCCGCGAGCTTGTCCCATTCGCGCGCGCGGGCCGGCGCATCCAGCCCTTGCAGCCGGGCGTAGAAATCGATGGTCTCGCGCGGCGTCAGGTACTCGTAAAAATAGGGCTGTTCCGGCAGATACCCGATGAGGCCCCGCGCCTTGCGCGTCCGCGCGTCCTCGCCCAGCACGTGCGCCGTGCCCGACGTAGGCCGCAGCAGGCTGCACAGGATCTTGATGGTCGTGGTCTTGCCCGCGCCGTTGCGCCCCAGAAAACCGTACACCTCCCCCTCGCGCACGTTCAGGTCCACGGCGTCCAGCGCACACACCCGCGATTTCCCCACTGCACGGTAGACCTTGCCCAATCCTCGCGTCAGAATCGCCGGCATCATCCTTTGACTCCACTACGTGCCTCCGCAGGCCCGCTGGTCCCGTTCAGATTTTATCCAGACCCGCCGCGCTTGTCCAGAGAGACGAAATGTTTGACACGGGCCGCGGCCATATACTAGGATATAGCGCCACGTGTCCGTGGGGCATGTGTGTCTGTTTTTCGCCAACCCGGATAGGTGCAGGCCGTTCCCGTGACGTGCGCGGCGCGTGCGGTGCGTCCTGATGTCAACGACAAGAGAGAAAGAGAAGCGGATTTATGGCCAGGTACCTTGGACCAAAACACAAACTGTGCCGCAGGCTTGGTTCCTGCATCTGGGGCAGCCCGAAATGCCCTTCGGCCAAGCGGGCATACGGGCCCGGCGTGCACGGGCCGAACAAACGGGGCAAACTCTCCGTATACGGCCAGCAATTGCAGGACAAGCAGAAGATCCGGCTGCATTATGGCCTGCTGGAACGCCAGATGCGCAAGACTTTCGCGGAAGCCCAGCGCATGGGCGGCGTCACCGGCACGAATTTGCTGATGCTGCTCGAATCGCGGGCGGACAGCGTGGTCTACCGGATCGGTTTCGCGCCGACCATGTCGGCGGCGCGCCAATTGGTGACGCACGGACACATCCTCGTGAACGGCAAGAAGATCAGCAAACCGGCTTTCCAGGTGAAACCGGGGATGACCATCTCGGTCCGCGAGCGCAGCCGGAAGATGCCGATGATTGCCGAGGGCGTCGAGAACCCGCCCGTGCAGATGCCGGAATACCTCGAACGGGCCGCCAAGTCCTTCGACGGGCGCATGATTGCCGTGCCGAACCTCGAGACCATTCCGTTCAAGGCGGACACGGCGGGCGTAATCGGGTTCTACTCGCGGTAGAACGCCCCGTATAGCGCGCAGCTTTTCGGCGGGCCGTTTTCACTTTCGGCCCGCTTGTTTTTTGCGGACGCGGCCCGGCCGCGCAATGAGGGTGCAACATATGAGCATCGAGGTCGTAGTGGGTGCAAACTGGGGCGACGAGGGCAAGGGCCGCATGGTGGACTACCTCGCCCAGAGCGCCGACATTGTCGTGCGGTACCAAGGCGGCAACAACGCGGGGCACACGGTCGTCAACGAATTCGGCGAGTTCAAACTGCACCTGCTGCCGTCCGGCGTATTCAACCCGAAAGCACTGAACATCCTCGGGCCGGGAATGGTAATCGACATCGAGGCGTTCGCCGACGAGATCGACGTCATCCGCAAACGCGGTATCGAGCCGAACCTGCGCGTGTCCGAGCGCGCCACCATCTGCTTCCCCTTCCACCGGCTCCAGGACGGCTGGGAAGAAGAACGCCTCGGCAAGAAGGCCTACGGCTCAACCCGGCGCGGCATCGCCCCCGCCTACGGCGACCGCACCATGAAAAAAGCGATCCAGATAGGCGAGCTGCTGTACCCCGACTGGCTCGAACAGCACCTGCGCGAAATCGTCGATTGGAAGAAGCTCACCGCGACCGGCGTGTACGGCAAAGACGACTCCTTCACCTTCGAAGAAACCATCGCGTGGGCGCGTGCGCACGGCGAACGCATCCGTCCGCTCATCTGCGACACTTCGGCCATCCTGGACGACGCGGCGCACGCAGGCAAGCATATTGTCTTCGAGGCCCAGCTCGGCACGCTGCGCGACCTGAACTTCGGCATCTTCCCGTTCACCACGTCCTCCTGCACGCTCGCGGCCTATGCGCCCATCGGCGGCGGACTGTTCGGCTTCGCGCCCGACCGCGTCATCGCCGTGATCAAAGCCTTCTCGACCTGCGTCGGCGAGGGCCCCTTCGTCACGCTCATGGACGAACACGATGCCAACGACCTGCGCGAAGTCGCCCACGAATACGGCGCCGCCACCGGCCGGCCCCGGACCATCGGCCATTTCGACGCCGTCGCCTCGCGCTACGGCGCGTGGGCCCAGGGCGCGACCGAAATCGCGTTGACCAAGCTCGACAGCCTCAGCGGGCGCAAAACCCTCAAGATTTGCGTCGATTACGCCTGGCGCGGCCAGCCCGTGGGCCGGTTCCCGCTCAACGCCGTGCTCGAAGAGGCGACTCCCATCTACCAGGAAATGCCCGGCTGGATCGAAGACATCAGCGGCGTCCGCCGGTTCGGCGACCTGCCCCCGGCGGCGCAGGAATACGTGCTCGAGATCGAGCGCCGCGTCCAATGCCGCGTCCGCTACGTCTCCGTCGGCCCCGAACGCGACGCGCTCATCGACCGCGGCCCGGCCTGAACCCCGCCGTGGCATGGGCATCCTGCCCATGCTCTTGGTCCCCTGCGTTCGCCCCGCACGGGCGGGACGCCCGTGCCACATTCACCGCTTCCCCAGCACGTCCTTTTCGTAGACCTTGACGGCGTTGATCCAGTCCGTTCCGACGGGAACGCCTTCTTTCATGCAGTAGTAGTCCCAGACGGCGTTCGAGGGCAGGGTCTTGAACTCTTCAAGCAACGCCAGACGCGACGTGTGGTCGCCGGAATCTTCCGCGGCGCGCAACAGGTACGTGGGTTCGAGCAGGGCAATGAGCAGCGCCTTGACCATCGCGCGCGTGCCGGTGACCCAGGCCGCGATGCGGTTGATGCTCGCGTCGAAGAAATCGAGGCCGATGTGAATGCGTTTCTCGAAGCCGTGGCGGATGACCTCCTCGGCGGTGGCGCGCAGGTCGTCGTTTAGGATAACGACGTGGTCGCTGTCCCAGCGCACGCCCCGGCTCACATGCAACAACAGTTCCGGCACGTAGGCTAGCACGCTGCAAATCTTGTCCGAGATCGTTTCCGTCGGATGAAAATGCCCGGCATCGAGCGTGAGCAGTTTTTTGCGCGTGATCGCGTAGCCGAGATAGAACTCGTGCGAGCCAACGACGTAACATTCGGAACCGATGCCGAATAATTTCGATTCGACCGCGTCGAGGTTCAGTTTCGGATCGATCTCTTCCTTAAACACCGCGTCGAGCGCTTCGGCCAGCCGCTGCCGCGGCGCGTTCCGGTCGACCGGAATGTCCTTCATGCCGTCCGGAATCCACACATTGGTGACCGCCGCCGAGCCGAGCGCCTTGCCGATGGCCGCGCCGATTTTGCGGCATGCGATGCAATGGTCGACCCAGAATTGGCGTATGCCCGCGTCGGCGCTTGAAAGCGTGAACCCGCTGTCGGCCTTCGGGTGCGCAAAGCACGTCGGATTGAAGTCCATGCCCAGTCCGAGCGCCTTCGCCCAATCAATCCAGCGCGTAAAATGCTCCGGCGCCAGTTCATTGCGGTCCACCTTCTTGCCGCCGGTCTCCGCGTACATCGCGTGGATGTTGAACCGGTGCTTGCCGGGGATGAGGCTGAGGGCTTTTTCCGCGTCCTGACGCAGTTCGTCCGCCGTGCGCGCCTTGCCCGGATAGTTGCCTGTCGCCTGGATCCCGCCGCCCGACTGCGCCGCGACGTTTTCAAAGCCGCCCACGTCGTCGCCCTGCCAGCAATGCAGCGAAATCGGAATGCCCGCGAGCCGGCACATCGCCGCCGGCACATCCACGCCGTACGCCGCGTAGACATCCTTCGCAATGGCGAAACTCTGCTCAATCTGCGACTCCGAAGGCTTGGGGAACATGGGTGATACTCCTCTCTTCGTTCGTAGTTCAGGCTTCAGCCTGTCTTCCGGGTCTCGCGGGCATCGTAGCGAGTTGGGCACTTTGGCCGCAAACATCCGAACGTGAATGATCGCTTTCCGCAAGCGCGGTCATTATGCTAGGGGGTATTCAGTTCTTCGGTATGCAGATGCGGCGTTCCAGGATCATCTTTTTGCGGAGCGATACCGGAAAACGCCGTCGGGGAAAGGAGAACGCGCCATGCGTTTGCCTGTGACCGTTGCCGGGAAGTCCGCCGCCCTTTGGAGCCGTCTTGTATGCACCGTGGCATTGTTGGGTACGATTGCGGCATTGGCCGCAGCACTCGCAGTCGCGGACGCGATTACGGGCAACGTTACGACGTCGTCTGGCGTGCCCGCGGAAGGTGTCTATTTCGGCACGCGCCTCGACCCTAAGATTCTCTATAAGGGGCCCAAATCCGCGGCGGATGGCGGATTCTCTCTCGAAATCGCCTCCCCGGAACAGAGGCACTGGCTTGCCATCTCCCCGCAACTGGGCCGCATGGCCGTATTCGCCATTCCGGAAGCGCTCTCCGGTCCGATCTCTGTTTCGCTCGATTTCGCGGCGGGGGAAGTTTATGGCCGGGTCGTAGATGCCGCGGGGCGGCCCATGCCGCGCGGGAAGGTCGTCCTGCGGGTTAGGGGACCCGGCGGCGACGAGTTCATCTCAAATCCGGTCTCGACGGACGCGCAAGGCTGCTACCAGACCGAATACTACATCCCTCTCGGCGACGGCATCCGCGTCGAAGCAGGCCTCGCCGGTTCGCCGGAACAATGGGGTCCGGCCGTGGCCGCGGGTCCGTATACACTTCCCCTGGAGATGCCGGACCTGACCGCGTCCGGCGCCGCGCCGGCCGGAACGCGCGAAGACACGGCGGAAGACAGCCCGAGAAGGCTTGTTCGTTACGCGGGGACCGTCCGCGATACCGGCGGCGCGCCTGTCGCCGGGGCCAGACTTCGCTTCCTCTACGACCACGAAGGGGCTGGCATGAACGTGAAGTGGGCCGTCAGCAACGCGGAGGGACGCTGGGCGCGCCTGCTGCCGGCGCAAATGACCGGTTTCCAGATGAACGTGGAGCACCCGGAGTACATGGGCAACTGGCAGGACCGCTCCATCCTCATGCCGTCCATGGATGACATGCGGGCCGGAACCGGCGTCATCACGCTGGCAAGGGGCCGGGTGCTCGAGGGCCGCGTCGTTGCGCCGGACGGCGCGCCCGTTCCCCATGCCTTGGTCAGCGCCGAGGTGACCATGGAAGAGGGGCCGGCCTGCGTGGCCTCGGGGCCGGACGGCGCGTACCGGCTCGCGTGCCTGGCGCGGGGCTTTGTCGAGGTGGTGGCAATGGCGCCCGGGTATGCCGCCACGCCGATCCAGGCCGACCTCCGGGAAGCGGTCACCACGCGTGATATCGTCCTCGATGCCGGCGGAACCATTCGCGGGCGGATACGGAATGACCAGGGCGAACCCGTCGCGGGCGCGAAGGTCGAACTGCACGAGTGGCTGCTGAACCGGCAGCATTGGCTGCGTACCGAGGTGCAGTCGGACGGGGACGGCGCTTTCGCGTTCGAGCACGTGCCGCTGCAAGGGTCGTTGCGCTTCTATATCGGCGCAGGGCCCTATCAGGGCGTTTCGACCGAGGCGCTCTATTGCCGCGAAGAACCCTACGAGATTGTCCTGCACAAACCGGCGACTGTCGAGGGAAGGGTCACCGACGCGGAGACCGGCCAGCCCGTCCACTATTTCAAGATGCGCCAGGGCTTCCTCCAATCGGACGGTACCGTGAGCTGGAACGAATGCGCGGGCGACAAGCACGTGCCCTCGCTGACCGGCGCGTTCCAGTGGGAAGCCAAGAACGTGATCCTGAGCTGGCCGGACGAATCCGCTATTGTCTTCGGCATATTCGCGCGCGGTTACGTCCCGGCCGTAACGCCCAAAGTAAGCTACGGCAACGACGCCGGTCCCGTACAGATTGCCCTTGTCCGGGGCAAGCGCCTTGCGGGCACGGTCGCGGACAGCACGGATGCTCCGGTCAAGGGAGCGGACGTCATCTGGGTCGGCGAGAAGACACGGGTATGGATTCAGGACGGGCTGCTGCAACCGAACAGCGCGACCGTCGAAGGGATTCGCGACAAGACCAACACGCGGGGCCTCTTCGAACTGCTGCCCTGCAACACCCCGGGCACGCTGCTCGTGCTGCACGAAACGGGCTGGGCGCAAGTGCCCGTCGACGCCTTCGAGCCGGACTCGACGATTACCCTGCGTCCCTGGGCATGCGTCCAGGGCGATTGCTACGCCTCGGGCAAGCCCACCCCCGGGGTCACCGTCCGCATGGAACCGCTGCGTGAGGACCCGGATCGCGCGCAACCAATCGTCTGGAATCTGCACACCACTTCCTCTGAGACGGGCCATTACGTCTTCAACAAGGTGCCCGACCTGCCCCTGGTTCTGGGGTATTCAGGGCCGGACTTCGAAGTTTCCCACACTCAACGGGTCGCGCCGGAACCCGGCGAAACCGTGACGGCGGACGTCGGACACGCGCCTGGGCGCGTCGAAGGCCAAGCCGTTTGGGACGCGGCGCTGCTCGAAGGCCTTCCCCCGTCGAGTGAACCGGTGCTGCTCATGGCGGTCCTGGACGGGAAGGCGGAAGAAGGAGGCTACACGCCGCACTATTGCGTGTCCGCGGACCTGACCGGCGCGTTCTCTATCGAGAACGTATCGCCTGCCCCCTACGACTTGACCGTCGAACTGCACGCGCCGCGCCCGCCCATGGCCTGCGGCAACGGCATGCTGCTCGCGCAGGCCACGGCGCAGGTGACCGTACTCGACGGCACGCTCACGCTCCCGCCGTTGCGTCTCGACCGGCCCGACGCGCCCCTGCCCGGCGCGGCCGCGCCGCCGCTCGAAGCGAAAACGCTGGCGGGAGATGCCTTTTCCCTCGCCGCGCTGCGCGGCAGATGGGTCGTGCTCGATTTCTGGGCCAGTTGGTGCGTGCCGTGCCGCGAGGAAAGCCGAAAGTTGAAGGGCCTCTGGCAGCAATATGCCGGCGACGCCCGCGTCGCGTTCGTGGGCGTTGCATTCGATTATGATGCCGGCCGCGCTGCCAGCAGCGTGAAGGCTGGCGGCTACGGCTGGACACAGGTCTGCGGCGAAGGCTGGGGCGAGGATAATCCAGTCATCACCGCTTTCCGGATCGCAGCGATCCCGTCGATCTGGGTAATCGACCCGCAGGGTGCCGTGCTCGCTCGCGACGTGCGCGCGGAACGCGCCGAAGAAATCCTGCGAGAAGCCCTCGCCGCGCCGTGAAAACACTCCGCGCGGCTCCGTGGCTGTCCGTGCATACCGCCGCGAGGACAGGCACGCCTCCCCCGCGAGGCGCGGGGTCGCTTGTGCCAGTCTCCGGAGTCATTCAATGATGCGAAAAGCAGCGCTCCATGCTGAACACCATAGCCGCGCCCGCCTCGTTGCACGCCTCGATCGCCTCGTAATCGTTCACGCTGCCGCCCGGCTGCACAATCGCGCTCACGCCCTCGCGCGTCGCCGCGTCCACCGCGTCGCGGAACGGGAAGAAGCCGTCCGACGCCATCACCGCGCCATCGAGCGATTCCCCGCCCTTGTATTTCGTTTTCGCCTTGTGGATCGCCTGCTGCACCGCGCCGACGCGGTCCTGTTCGCCCGTGCCGACGGCGAGCGTCTGCCCGTTGCGCACAATAACGACCCCGTTCGAGCGCACGTGGATGTTGATGTGCCACGCGAAGAGCAGGTCGTCCAATTCGCGCTCGGTGGCCGCGCGCGCAATGTCGATCCGCCCCTTCTTCGCATGCTCATTGTACGCGGGCACGAAATCCGCCGCCGTCCTGATGCGTGACAGGTAGGGCTTTGCCAACACGACGCTGCCGTCGTCGAACACCTTCATTTCGAGCACGTCCGTGCCGTCTTCGAGGTACTTCGGCAGCTTCGAGAAATCCGGCAGCCGCACGACGCGGATATCCTTGTTGCGCTTGAAGCGGTCGAAATCGTTGAAAGCAGCCAAGGCCTCGGCGCTGAACGCCGGCGCGGCCACGCCCTCGATGATCGTCTGCATGATCGCTTCGGCTGTCGCCAGGTCGACCTCGACATTGAACACAACCACGCCGCCGAACGCCGCCTGCGCGTCCGCGTCGCGCGCGCGCAGATAGACATCCGCCAGCGCCTGATCGCCCACGCGAATCGCAACGCCCGAGGGGTTGCAGTGCTTCATCACGGCGCACGCGGCGCGCGGCATGTATTTCAGGATGCCCACCGCGTGGTGGATGTCTTCGAGGTTTGTCTGCGACAGGCCGCTCTTGCCGGTCTTCAGCATCTCATAGCGGCCCAGTACAAGGCCCTGTTTCTCCACGGGCCGGTAGAACGCGGCGGGCTGATGCGGGTTCGTGCCGTAGCGCAGGTCCTCGGCCTTCTCGTAGGCGCGCCCGAGCACCTCGATGCGCTCCGGGAAATCGCCCGTCGTCTTCGTTCGGTACATCTTCTTGAGATCGGGTTCGGCCATGGGTAGTTCTCCCCAGCGTTGATATTGCGGCAGCGGGACGCACCCGCTCATCCGTGCCCAGGCGAACGGCAGACCGCGGCGCCGCCGCTTCCCCGTGGTCGATTCCACGCTGCGTCGCCAGTCGCGACTGCCCCGTCTTCACGCCGCTGATTCTGCCACAGAAGGAACCGCGAAGGCGAATGCCTCAACGGCGAAATACAAGGCCCGGAGCGCCGCGCAAGAATGCGCCCCGGGCCTGCTATCGGCTGTAAGCCGATACTGCAAGAGCGTATGTATATGCCGTAAACGCTTCGTTCTAGAAGCTGGTCAGCAAGCCGGCCAGCACAGCCATCGGTTCATTCGACGGGCCCTGACCTTGACGAATGTAACGCAGGAAGTCCACGTGACCGTCCATGTACAGCACATTCGCGCCGCCAGGGACGTGGTTGTATGCCGAGGCGTTCGTCGCCAGCTGGTCGAACATGATGTAGACGGTGCTCTGCGCCTGGGCCGTCGCCGCGGGGTTGTTGATGTCCGTGATCAAGAACCGCTCGATGCCTTCACGCAGGCGGTATATCGTCTCGCCGCCGCCGTTGCCGTTCGGCGCGCCAACGGTTACGTCGCCATCGGCGGCTTCCATCGCGCCGGACGGCGGATTCGTCCCCAGAAATGGCGCCAGGTTCGCCAGAGTGAGCACGTTCGACAGCAGCAACCCAAACTGGGTGGACACGAGCACGCTCAGGTCGACGCCGGAAATGTCCACACCCGCCATCGTCAGGACGGATATGATGGGCAGACTCGAGAACGTGACCTTCGGGTCATCATAGTCGGTCTGGTCCAGCGCCCAACCGAGGTAGCCATAGCTCATGTCCACCGCGCGTGCGCACTCGCCGCCGTCGCTGCGCATGTAGCCGAAACACCAATCGCCGTCGTCGTACTGCGCGTCTTCGATGTTCTGGCCGAGTTCCGCGTCGGACGGACAGAAGGCGATCATCGGATCATTCAGATATTCCGGATAGATGGCCACAACGCTCGGTCCGACATCTATCGCGCCTTCCAGGTTCCCGTTCTCATCCGGCCATGCGCCGATTTGAATCGGGGGAAACCGTTCGCCGGGGTCTTCGTTCGAGTACATCTTGAAGACGAGGCCCCATTCCTTCAGGTTGTTCTGGCAGCTTGCGCGCCGCGCCGATTCGCGCGCGCGCGCCAGCGCCGGGAGCAGGATGGCCGCCAAGATGCCGATGATGGCAATGACGACCAGCAGTTCGATGAGTGTGAATCCTTTTCGCTTCGTCATGAGTTCGTCTCCTTATGACTTCTACTACCTGACCTGAATCCAAGGGAAGTAAACAATTACCTTCGTATGGTAACGCGTTTCTGCAAGGAAGTCAAGCCTTTAGTTTTTTCTGGATTCGCCTACGGTATGTGCGCGGATAATGCCCCGCCAGATGAATCCATTAGAATTGCGAACAATGCGCAGATTCCTTGAAATCTTCCCTTTTCCCTTGAGGAACAGGCCGGTAAGTAACGCTTTACTTTCGTACAGGTAATATGTTACCATATGGGCATGTTCCAAAGCATCCCGAGAGGATGTCGAATTCTCGTGGACATGTTGTTATAGTAGTTCCTGGCCGGGACAGCGGGTTTCCCGCAAGTCGGAGACGCGCCATGCGGCCACAAGTCCGCAGCGAGGGGGCGTCCTGTTGGTGCCGCGCTGCGGTTCCCTGGAAGCTGATATGAGGTCTTGAGGAGGAACGGCGTGTCTGTTTCGCCGGTAAAGTGGACCTTGCGCGAGCTCGCGGAAGCTTGCGGCGTTTCGGCCAAGACGGTCAGTCTCGTGCTGAACGGGCGGCCGGGTGTCAGCGCGGAAACCCGGGCGCGCGTGCTGAAACTGGTCAACGAGGTGGGCTACCACCCGCAGACCGGGCCGCATCTGATGCCCGGCGCGGACCTGCGCTCGGTCGGGGTGACGCTGCCCGCGCCGCTGGATACGGTGCCCCTGAGTCAAGGGTTCTTCCTGTGGCTGTATGAGGAGCTCTACCGCGTTTTTGGCTCTCACGGCTACTACGTGACCTTCGACATCAACCCGTATGCGGCGAGTCTTTCCGGCGACTACGCGCGGGGCGTGTGGGAGCAGGTCTTCCGGGCATGCATCCTGGCGGGGCCGCTCGCCGTAAACGATACGACCGTGCAGCGAATTCACGAGACGGGCATTCCCTATCTCGCGATGGGCCGCCTCGACGGGCTGCCCGACCTCAGTTTTGCCACGGTGGACTACGACGAGGGGACATACCTGAGCGTGCGGCTTCTCATCGAGCGCGGCCACAAACGGATCGGCATGTTAAAGGCGTTCTCGGGGTACACGCCGGGCGCCGAGCGCGTGCGGGGCTACCGTCGCGCCCTCGAGGAAGCCGGCCTGCCCTTCGAGGAAACCCTCATCCGCGCGGTGGATTTCCAGGCGCGCAATATCGCGAACATGGTCCATCGGATTCTCGATGACGACGAGGTGACCGCGCTGATCGATTGCAGCGGCACGGAAGACGCGCAGGCCTTGCGCGAGGGTGCCCGGCGCGCCGGCCGCACGCCCGGAAAGGACTTCGAGGTCATTGTCTGGACCTACGTCAACGACGCGGCGGTGTTGTCCGAGGCGTGCGCGCATCTGTGGCTGCCCGTGCGCGAGGCCGCCGCGGACGGGCTGGAACAACTCGCCGCGTGGATCGAGGGCGAGCAGGAAGGGCCCATCCAGGTGCTCTACTCTCCCACGCTGTATGCCACCGCCGCCAAGGGCGAGATCTCGAAGCCGCGCCGTCTGTTCGAAACGCTTGATTGACCCGGCGCGCACTCAAGGCGCGGACGGAGGCGGAATGCTGGGAGCCCCCCTTACCGTGGCCATGGGGCCTTGCCACATGGGCATTGTGCGAAACATGGGGTTTTCCATCAAGCTTTGCAGGCTCTGGATGAACGCATCCTGCTGCGAAGCGCTGATGCCATAGGTCTGCGCGAGTTGCGCCATCATGCCGTGCTTCTGGTCTTCCATCAGCTGCCGCGCTTCGCCCATGGCCGTGATGAACTGGTCGCGCAGGGCATCGCGCGCAGCGTCGTCCTCGGCGTTGCGCCACTGCTCGCGCAAGTCGAACAGATAGTCCGCATATTCCGAGATCGCGCCAAGGCGGTCCTGCTCCGCCGGGTCCGTGCTTTGCGCGGATTGCGCGCTCAGAAAGTCGCGAAAGTCCTCGCGCATCCGCGAGGGCGAGAACCCGCCGCGCCAGAAACGCGGCCGCCGCTCCTCTTCGCGGCTTTCTGCCTCGGGCGGCGGTTCCGGCAGCGGCAGTTCCGGGAACGCGAACGCGTCCGGCCCGGCCTCGGGCTCGGGCGATGGCGGCGCCGCCTCCGCCCGGACGGCCGCCTCGCGCAACCCTGATACCTCGCGCTCCAGCGTTTCCACCCGCTCGGCATGGGCCGCGTTGTCCCGTTCGAGGGCTTGACCGCGCTCCCGCGCGGCATCCGCCTGGCGCTTGAGAATGGCCGCCTCTTCGAGCGCCGTGTTGCGCGTCTGCCGCAGTTCTTCAAGTTCGGCGGCGGCACGTTGATGCATCACCGCCATACCCAAGGCAACGCCGCAGACGGCGGCGACTACTGCAATGATGACCGTGCGCATGGGCATCCCTCCTGACCGCCGGAACCCGTCACCGGCGCGTTGTGCGGCCCTGATTATGCCACGTTCCGCGCGCGGAAGAACATGGGCGCGGGGACGTGATGGCGCAACGCCTGGCTTGAACGCCAGGCTTGGGGGGTGGAGCACTCCCGGCCGGTCTTTCTCGACGAGACGGGTGCCAAGTCGAACATGACGCGGTTTTGTGCGCGCGCGAAAGGGAAGCCGTGCGCTCGACCAAACCCCGCGCGGGTACTGGGAGTGCGGCGACCCTGATTGCGGCGCTGACGGGTGAGGGGACATGGCCCCATGGCGCTTGACGGCCCCATGGGTGGGCTTGCTTTCGAGGCGCATGTGGGGCAGGCGCTGGTTGCGGTCTTGGCGCCGGGCGCCATTGTCGTCATGGACGACCCGGCCGCGCCTCCCCGTCCCATGCGCCCCCCGTTGCGGGGCCTGCGTAACACTTTCCCCGGCGCGGGGTAGTATCGACGGCGCACATCTGGGAACGTTTTCGGGCGCGCGTGCGCCGCTGGGAGTTTGCCGTGCCGTTTGCATATCTGACAAAGGGTTTCCGAGGCGTTATCTTCTGCCTTTCCGTGACGGCCCTCTTGCCCGGGTGTTTCGGCTGGGTGGAATTGCCTCCGGTGACGGCGCGCGCCGCCGTCGCCTCCGGCGCGGCCTTCGGCCCGACGCCGGAACGGCCCGCGGGAACAGCCTTCAGCAAGGCCGCCATGGTCGAGGGGCTGACCTGCAACCTGCCCGGCCGCGGCGAAATGGAGGAGATGGTGCGCGCAAACGCGCCCGGTTTTGCCGGCGGGCTCATTCACCTGCGCCATGCCTACCTCGAGGAAGTGGTCGTGACCGCAACGCAAGGCGATTTCGCCTTTCTCACCGCATTGAACCTTTTCTACGTCACGGTGGGCGGCAACGGGCTTGAAATGGCTTATCTCGGCGGCGCCGGCGCAGCGGAGGGGTTTGGCGGCGCGGTCACGATTACGCCTTTGGACCGCGTGGACCTGCTGGACCTCATGGAAGGCCAGCTGTGCGGCGCCGTGGTCGTTGTGGCAGACGGCGTTTCCCCGGAGACGGAAGTCATCTTCGACGCCGAGGCCGTGCTTACGGTACATGCGGAGGTTGGTTTCTGACACCGCCGGCCTTCGGGTCCCCGCCCAAGGCCGCATCTACATACAGCCGCGCTTGAGGCGCCCGGACCCGCGTCCGGACGCCTCAGTGCTATTTACGGCCAAGGCTCCATCGCGCGGGGAGGTCCGAGCACCTCGCGCAACATGATGGCGCGGCGGACGTCGTCCAGGTTCGTGAAGAGCGCCGTGCCGCGCGGGCGCGGCGCGGGCGCGCGGCGCTGCGGAGCGGCCGCCGGCGAGGCCGGGGCGGTACGCGGTCGCTGTTGCGCCGCGGGCGCCGCGGGCCGGACGTGTTTCTGCTTATGCCGCTGTTGCCGCGGCCGTTGTTGCGCCTGTCTTGGTGCGGCCGGGGCCGCCGGAACTTGCTGATGCACCGGCGCCGGAGGCGCGGCCGCGGGCGCGGGCTGCATGCGCCGCTGCACTTCCCGCTGCATCTGCTGCCAAAGGTCATCCAACGATACCGGTCGCGACGCGGGCCGCGGGGCCGCGGGCGGCACGCCGGCCACGCGCTGCGGCGGCGTCTTTCCTCCGGTGGACTGTGCCGGAACGTTGCGAACCTGTTCCGTGGCGACCCGCCGCTGACCGGTGGAATCCAGCTTATCGAGCGGCCCTGCCTCCGCAGCGGGCCGCGGCTGCGTGACAGGAGGCGCCTGCCGCGGCTGCGCGACGGGCGGCCCGCTCTCGCCGTACAGCGTCCGGCGCGTGGCCTCGGGCAAGTCAATCTGTTCCTGGGACTTTTCCCGCGCGCGCTGGGCGCGGCGTTCCTCCTCGGCGCGCTGTTCGCGCACCTTGCTGACCATGCTGAACGCGGCCAGGACGAGGAAGATTACAAAGCCGATGAGTTCTTCCATGTCCGGCTCTCTATTCCGGGCGCCGCTCTTCATGCTGCCCGGGCGTGCCCATCTTCGCGATCGAGTCGCGCATGTCGGTATCGGCCATCACGTTCTTCAGCCGGTAGTAGTCCATGATGCCGAGATTCCCGCTGCGGAACGCCTCGGAAATGGCCCGCGGGATTTCCGCTTCAGCCTCGACCACGCGCGCGCGCATTTCGACGACCTGCGCCTTCATTTCCGCTTCGCGCGCGAGGGCCATGGCACGGCGTTCCTCCGCGCGCGCCTGGGCGATCTGCTTGTCCGCTTCCGCCTGCTTGATCTGCAGTTGCGCGCCGATATTCTCGCCCACGTCCACGTCCGCGATGTCGATGGACAGAATCTCGAAGGCCGTTCCGGCGTCCAGGCCGCGATCGAGCACCACCCGCGAAATCGAGTCCGGGTTCTCGAGCACTTTCTTGTGCGATTCGGCGGAACCGATGGTCGTCACAATGCCCTCGCCCACGCGCGCGATGATGGTTTCTTCCGTGGCGCCGCCGACGAGCCGCTGGATGTTCGTGCGCACCGTCACGCGCGCCCGCGCAAGCAACTGGATGCCGTCCATGGCCACCGCGGCCACCATGGCCGCCCCCTTGGTCGGGTCGGGGCAATCGATCACCTTGGGCCGCACCGAGGTCTGCACGGCGTCGAGCACGTCGCGCCCGGCGAGGTCAATGGCCGTAGCGCGCTGGAAATTCAGCTCGATATTCGCCTTGCTCGCGGCGATCAGCGCTTGCACCACGCGCACCACGTTGCCGCCCGCGAGGTAGTGCGCCTCGAGTTCGTCCGTCATCAGATTGATGCCCGCCTTCACCGCCATGATCCGGCTGTCCACGATGACGGCGGCGTTCACGCGCCGCAGCGACATGCCCACCAGCCGCCAGAGCCCCACGTGCGCGCCCGACAGCCACGCCCGCAGCCACAGGCGGAAAAAGCTGAAGAGCACGACCAGGAAAATGAGGCCGAATACTCCCAGCACGACAAGCACGATGAGCAGGATTGGGTTTTCCATGAATGTTCCCCTTCTTTTTCTCTCTGGTCCTTCCGGTTATTGCGATTCTCAAGGGCGTGCTCGCGGTATGCCCGCGAAACGCCGCTGTTCCCGTCGCGAAAACCGCGTCTACGCGCGCGGCTCGTCCCAACGCTCGACCACGATGCGGTTGCCGTGCACCTCGACGACACGCACCGTGCCGCCTTTCTCGATAAACGCGCCCTGAGCGACCGCGTCGAGGCGGCGCCCATCCACTTCGATCGTGCCCGCCGGGCGCAGCGCCGTAAGCACCGTCCCGGACGCGCCCAGAAGCGTCAGGTCGTCAGGCATGTTCGTATAGCCGTCCTCGATTCGCTGCTGCGTTTCAAGCGTCAGAAACCGCGCGGCGCGGGTCTTCGTCAAGAGCAGCATCGAAAGCGCCACCGTCGCGAACGCGCCGATCGCCTCGAGCACCACGATAATTGCGATATATTGGCCGTCGTAATGGTATATCCCGACGCCCGCGCTCAGACATACGAACACGAACCCGGCCGCACCGCAGATGCCGCCGGGCAGAATCGCCTCCGCGAGAATCAGAACGAGCCCCGAGAAATACAACAGCGCCATCCACAGGGCGGTCATGACGCGCCCCCCTCGCGAAGAGATTCGAGCAACGAGATCAACTGCCCGATCTCGATGCGCAGGCCGAGCAGGAACTTGCTCTTCATGCTCGGGTCCTTCGGGTCGTTCTCATCCTGCTGAGCAAAGGTGCCGATAATGCCGTCGCCCGCCGGGAACAGGCTGCGCGCCTGGCCCAAGAGCTTGTTGTACCGGCTCGCGAAAGGCGAACAGGTGTAATAACCCGCTCCTTGCGACGTGACGATTTCCATCTCTTTCAACAACTGCCGCAGCATGTTCAGCAACGTCTGTCTCGTGTCCATCAGCCTGTGTTCTCCTGCTCCTCCGTAACCACAATCCGGTTTCCTTCCGCCATGATGATCGCGACGGGCCTGCCCTTGTCTATGAATTCGCCCCGGGTCATCACGTCCAGCGTCTTGTCGCCGAACCGGGCGCGCCCGGCCGGGCGCAGCATCGAGACGGCAACGCCGCGCATTCCCGTGAGTCCGACCGTCTCCTGCGGCGCCTGCACCGTATACCCGGAATGCGCCGCTTCCACCTGCTCCAGGACAAGCCAATTCAACACCCGCGTGCGGGGCAGATAGTACCAGGAGAGCAGAATGATCACGGTCAACGCAATGGCCGTAGTCGCCAGCGTCGTCACGGCATCGCTCAACCGGATAAAATCCCAACTGTACTCGGGCACAGGCACGCGCGTCAGCGACAGATACAGCCCGGCAAACAGGCACGCAATGCCTGCGACGCCCGCCGCGCCAAACCCGGGCAGCACGAATATCTCGATGCCAATCAGGATGACGCCGGCAAGCACCAGCAGCACGTCGAGCCAGTCCGCCAGTCCAATCACGAATTGCGACCCGAAGAACAGAGCCAGGCAGCTGAGCCCGATAATGCCCGGCAGGCCGAACCCGGGCGTTTTCACCTCGAAGTAGAGTCCGCCTATCCCGCACATGAGCAGCAAGCCCGAAATCATGGGGCTCGTGAGGAACCCGAACAACGCCTCCGCCCACGTCGGCGAAATCGGCACGCGCCGCAGTTCGGCCCATCCGAAATGCCGGAGCACGTCCTCCTCATCGCGCGCTTTGGCCTCGATCAGCCCGTATTCGAGCGCCTCTTCCGCCGTTAGCGTCAGCAGTTTGCCCTGTGGCGAGATGAGTCTTGCCTCCGGCGGCAGGCCCGGCGGCGGGCCTGCGTCCGCCCCGTCCTCGCCGGCGTCCGGCCGCGTGTCCTTTTCCACCACATAGCGCCCGTCCGCGCCGCGGTAGCCATAAAGCACCACGTCCGGGTCCACCATGGCCTCGCCCAGCAGCGGGTTATGCCCCTTGGCCTCGGCCAGCGCCCGGAATTTCGCGCGCACAAACGAGCGCGACTTCTCGTCGAGGTCCTCATTCGGCTCCATGCCCGGCGCAAACGGCAGCGCCGCCCCGATATTCGTCGCGGGAGCCATGACAATCTCGTCGCACGCGAAACTGATCAGCGCGCCCGCGGAAATCGCGCCCATGCTGCGCACAAACACCACCGTCTTGCAGCGCGCTTTCATGATGTGTTCCGTAATATCGATGGCCGAGTCGACGCGTCCGCCCGGCGTATTCATCAAGAAGATGATCGCGTTCGCGTCCGACGCCTCGCGCACCGCGCGCTCGACCACCACGGCCACGCCATCGTCAATCTCGTCTTCGATAGGGCAGAGAACGACGAATTCCCCGGCCTCGGGCGGCGCCTCGGGCGGCAGAGCGCCCGTGTTGTCAAGACCCGCCTGCCCCAGGAGCGAAAGGGCGCCCAGTATCAGAAAAACACGCTGCATGGTCTCACTCAGTAGGACAGGGCTGACTGGTATGCCCCGCCATTGCGAATACTACAATCGTGACCAGCGTTGTATTCTACACGGCGTGCGAGGGGTGGTCAATTGTCCGCTCCCGCGTCTTGTACCGTTTCGCCCTGCAGCAGCGGCTGGGGATGCCGCGGCGCGGGGCCGTGGTGGCACCCTGTCCTCTTTCCCCACGCGCGAGTGAAAACGGCGGGCTGTGGTACACTTGGGCCCCGTCCCTCACGGTGAGGCAGGTATAAGGAGCAAGACAATGAGAACATGCCTGATGCTGCTGGCGGTCCTGGCCGGCGCGAGCGCCGCGGCTGAATTCGCGGACTACGTGTACGTGCCGCCCGTCAAGGCGGAAATTGACGCCGTTTCGAGCGCCGTGGTGCAGACCTGGCTCGCGCAGCCCGGCCCGCGCTACGTGTTCGACACTTTCGCGGGCCAGAACGATGCCCTGAAAGCCAGCAACGCGGACGGACCGCCGCTTTGCGTGGCGGATGGTTTCGCGCTGGACCTCGACGAAGCGGCGCTTTTTGACGAAGCCATCGACGACAACGGCGCGCGCGTCTTCACCGTGACCATTACCTCGCTGGACGCCGTGGCGGTGCGTTTGCTCGCCGATATCAGCCAACTGCAGGACGGCGACGAACTCTGGGTCGTGGCGCCGGGCGCCGCGCGCGCCTTCGGTCCGTTCACGGCGGCGGACGCCGCCGGGGGCGGCCGCTGGCTGAACACCATCTTCGGGGACACGGCGGTATTGGCCGTCCGCACGCCGTACGACACGCCGCCGCCCCTGACCGTGCTGGGGCTCTCCCACTTCTTCGTGGACGCGGCCAAGGGCGTGCTCTACCCGTGCCCTGTCGAGGCGGACTGCGTCAGCGACACCGTTTTCCAGGAAATCTCGACGGGGATCGGCATGCTGTACATCCCGTACAAGGGGTACAAGCAGGCGCAATGCAGCGGCGCGCTGCTGCACAACCCCGACACGGCGGAGAACGAAGGCTTGGTCCTGACCGCGAACCACTGTTTCCCATCGGGCAGCGTGAATGCAGCCGGTATCGAAGTGGTCTGGGACTACCGGGCCGCGGCCTGCGACGGCAGCGGCGTGCAGGATCCGGACACCGCGCCGCGCAGCACCGGTCAGGAGGTGCTGGCGCGTGACGACGTTTACGACGGTGCCTTTTTCTCCGTTCAGTCCGTGCCGGTCGGGGCCCGCGGCCGCGCGTGGCTCGGCTGGGACACACGGGAGCCTGCGTTCAACGACCCGGTCGCGGGATGTCATCATCCGATGGGCGCGCCAATGAAGTCCTGTTTCGGCACCGTAACGGAAGTGAATGTCTCGACATTCCTTGGCGAGAGCCAGACGGAAGTGCACTGGGATGAGGGGATAACCGAGCAAGGCTCGTCCGGGTCGCCGCTGATGTTCTCGACGCTGAATTATCGCGTCTTTGGCATGCTCAGCAACGGCCCCGCGCATGACTGTTACAACCCGCCCCAGAACAGGGACAATTTCTCGTCTTTCCGCCACTTCTTCCCGGAGATTCAGTGTTATCTGCTCGCCGGACGCGAGTGCGCCGAAGGCCCGGACCGTCATGGCTGGTGCCCCGCCAAGGCTGCATTCCGCGGGAATCCCGAGGCGCTCGCGGCCCTGCGCGCGTTCCGGGACAAGGCCCTTGCCCCGACCGGGATAGGCCGCAGCCTTGTCGCCGCCTATTACCGGAATGCGCCCCGGCTTGCCGCGCTCGTAACCGCTTCGCCTCGCGCGCGCGGTTTGTTCATGGCTTCGGCGCGGCCTTTTGTCGCGTTGGGCCGCATGATGGAATAGGCCGCGGTGCCGGCGTAAGCGGCCTGAGGAGCCACGAGAAAAAGCGCGCCGGGCCCGGCAGGTGAAACTAAGGCGGCGGGGAGCGTAGTCTGTAGTCATACGACCGCCCAATTCCGACCGGGCCCGAGGAGAACCATGCCGTGTTTGCGTTCCTGCGCCGTCATAAGATCCTGACTGCTTTGCTCCTGATTGTGTTGCTGTGCGGTGGTTGTCTCTTCGCCCGTACCCGGGGACCGCACCACGGCTATACGCTGGATTTCCTCGAACCGGCGCCGGGAACCGGGCCGCAGCCGGGCCGTCTCGACGTGGGGGTCGCGAAACGGGAAATCACCGTAAACATGGATAATTACGACCCGTGGGTCGACGTAAACGAGAACGGCAAGTACGACCCGGATGCCGACACGTACACGGACCGCAACGGCAACGGCAGGTTCGACGGCATCTGGATCGCCGGATTCGGCACGAACCGACCGGCCAAGGCGGTCAACGACCCGCAGTGGGCGCGCGCACTCGCTCTCCGCAACAACGGCGTCACTGTCGTGCTCGTATCGGTGGACGCGATCGGCCTCTTCCACAACGACGTGATCGACATACGCGAACTCGTGGACCCGGGCCTCAACATCGACCATATCGTCGTTTCCTCGACGCATTGCCATGAAGTGCCGGACACGATGAAAATCTGGAGCTTCTGGAAGCGCGTCAAGGGGCTGGACATCCCCCTCTTCGGCTTTGACCACCGCTACATCGACAACCTGAAGCGGCAGGCCGCCGCAGCCGTCGAAGAGGCGGTCCGCGGCCTGCAGCCGTGCGACATGTATTGCGCCACGCTGGCCCTGCCCGAGCAAGGGTTCATCGAGGACACGCGCAAGCCGCATGTCATCGACACGAACGCCTATCTCTGGCGTTTTACCAAGCCCGGAACGGAAGAGACCATCGCCACGTTCGTCAACTGGGGCAACCACCCGGAAACGCTCGGCGGGCGGAACTGCATCGTGTCCTCCGATTTCTGTCACTATCTGCGCGAGGGCGTCGAAAACGGCGTCCCCGAGCCGAACGGCGTCGAGGGGCTCGGCGGCACCTGCGTTTATATGCAAGGCATGATTGGCGGGCTGATGACCCAGCTGCACATCGAGGTGCCGCACCGCGACGGCGTCCGCAAGTTCAAGGAAGACGGCTTCGAGAAGACCGAGGCGCTCGGGCAAAATGTCGCCATCGAAATCTGCAAAGCCCTGCGCGACCCCGCGCAGGTCTGGAAGAACGAGAGCCCGCTGGTCGCGGTCGCGGCAAAGACGTTCCTCGCGCCCATGAGCGGCCACTTCAAGTGGGGAATCATGCTCGGCCTCATCCATCGCGGCTACTACGCGGGCGGCCGCGCCAAGACCGAGGCCAATCTGGTCCGCATCGGCGACGTGCTCGTGCTCACCGTGCCCGGCGAACTCTACTCCGAGATTGTCCAGGGCGGCGTCGAGGCGCTGCCCGGACGCGACTTCGAGGTCAAGCCGCTCGAGAGCCCGTCGCTGCGTTCGCTCATGGCTGCACGCCAGAACCTGGTCGTCGGCCTCGCGAACGATGAGATCGGGTACATCATCCCGAAGAGCCAGTGGGACGCCGAAGCGCCGTTCGTCTACAACGGCAAGGACCAGTACGGCGAAGAGAATTCGCCGGGGCCGGACGTCGCGTTTGCCTGGTACAGTGTCGCAAAGGAACTCTTGAACCGCATGTATCAGGCGCACCCGTTCTCGTGATTGGCCGGAATGCGCGCGGCATATCCCGGGGCGGCAGCAAGGAGAAACGAGCATGGCGATGTTTGGTCTTACAGGCAAGACGGCGCTGGTGACGGGCGCAAGCCGCGGCATCGGCGAGGCAATCGCGAAGGCGCTGGCCCGGCAGGGCGCCTTCCTCGTGCTCTGTTCGCGCAAGCAGGAAGGCGTCGACGCCGTGGCGGAAGCGATCCGGGCCGAAGGCGGCCGGGCGCTCGCCATCGCCTGCCACGTGGGCAAGCAGGACCAGGTCGACGCGCTCTTCGCGCGGGTCAAGGCCGAGTGCGGCCGGCTCGACGTGCTCGTCAACAATGCGGCCACGAACCCCTACTTCGGCCCCCTTATCACGGCCACGGAAGCCGCCTACGACAAGACCTTCGAGGTCAACTGCAAAGGCTACTTTCTCGTGGCGCAGCGCGCCGCGCGGATGATGGTCGAGCAGGGCGGCGGCTCGATCATCAACATTGCGTCGATCGAGGGGCTCAGCCCGTCGCCGATGATGGGTGTCTATTCCATGACAAAGGCGGCCGTGATCATGCTGACCAAGGCGCTCGCGCGGGAATTGGGCGGCTCGAACGTCCGCTGCAACTGCGTCTGCCCCGGCCTGACCGAGACGTACTTCTCGAAGGTGCTCATCGACACGCCGGAAATCCACGATCATTACCTGCAGCGCGCGCCGATGGGCCGTCACGCGCAGCCCGAGGAAATCGCCGGCGCGGTTGTCTACCTGGCCTCCGGCGCCGCCAGCTACACCACCGGCGCCGTCATTACCTGCGACGGCGGCACGGCGGCCTGACGGCCCCGGCTACAGTCTGCGCACGAGGATGTTGCGGTACCAGACCTCGCCGCCGTGGTCCTGCAGCGCTATCAGCCCCTCGAGCGGCAACTCCGCGAAGGGCGTGTCGAATTTCCCGATCGGCATGGTCATCTGCGCGAAATCCGTGTCAACGACTCTCCAGCCGTTCATGGTGACGGTCACCTGGCGTCCCTTGACGGTGATGTCGTAGGAATTCCATTCGCCGCGCGGCCGCGCCATGTTGAACATCGGCGTTACTACATCGTAGACCGAGCCGCTGCCGTTCTTGTTCGGCGCCTGCGTGTGGTCGTCGAGCACCTGCACCTCGAAACCGCGGTGCACCGGGTCCTCCGGATGCACGCGCAGGAACACGCCGCTGTTCGCGCGCCACGAGACCTTGAACTCGATGTGCAGTTCGAAATCGGAAAAGCGTTCGCCCGTGTATCCGGCGTAGCGCAGCGTCGTGCCCCAGATGCCCGGAATGTGCAGGACGCCGTCGCGGATCTCGAAGATATCGCGGCCGTCCGTGAGGTTCTTCCACTGCGGCGCATGGGCCGCGTCCAGCAGGTCGATCCAGCCCTCGCCAAAAGGACGGGGCGTGGGCTCTCCCTGCGGCGCGGGCCCCGCCTTCCAGGACAGCGTCAGGAACACCAGCACCGCGGCCGCGGCGACAGCCAGCAAGACACCCACAACCGTGCGCATAGGCCTCCCCATTCTGTGTTCCGTCCGGCCGCTCCACTTACCGCCGCGGCAAGACGCCGGTTCACTCGTTGACTCCGCTCACCTCCGGCAGCTTGTCTTCGTAGACCCGGACGCCGTGCTCTTCCCGGAGTCTCTCCATCATCGCGGCGGTATACAGCGGCACCAGCAGCGCCGGCTTCGCTTCCTCGAGCGTCATGGGCCGCGCCGGTCGGGAATCGAGCACTTCCAGCACGAGATACGCGTCCGGCATTTCGGCGCTTGCCACCTGGTCGCCCACGATCCGCTGCTGCGTATACGAAGGCAGATAGACCGGCCCCACCACGGCGCCCGGCGCCGCGCCGGACGCGTTCTCCCAGAACCCGCGGAATTTTTCGAGCGCGGGGTTGTTCTCGATTTCGCTCTCGACCACGTATTGCTGTCCCCGCGCCGCGAATTCCTGGAAAAGCGTTTCAAAAGGCGTCCCCTGGTCGATGCGGCGCCGCACTTCCGCGCTGGCGCTGATCCCCTGAGGCGTGGCCGGGAAACGCATGGCCCGGAAACGCATCCACTCGAACGTGAGATACTCGGTCTTGTGCAGTTCATACTCGCGGTCGATGGCTTCCTGCCCGACTACGATTTCGCCCGCCTCGTAGGCCGCACGGCCGCGCATGCCGAGCGCGAGGTTGCCCAGCAGCTTCCGGTACACTTCTTCCGTGTTGTTGTCAATGAGGTCTTTCATATTCTGCAGCCCGCGCGACGTGATGTTATACGTCTGCATCGCGGGCGTGGCCTGGTCGTCCGGCGGCACTTCCATCGCGTAGATTTCGCGATAGTTGTAGTCCTCGTAACGGCGGAACACCTCCTCGCGCGCCTGCGAGCGCAGCAGTTCGCGCGCGGCCTCATCGAGCTGCTTGTCCAATCCCGCCGCGAGCGGACCCTTGATCTCCTCGTCGATGTAATTGTTGAGCACGCGCAGCAAGTCGCCCCGGTTCCGGATCTGCGGCCGCTCGTCGTCCGGCATCTCGCGAATGATGCGGAAGAGGTCTCCCCGCGTGACCGGCTGGCCATCCAATTCCGCCACGACGATCCGGTCCTTGTCCGCGATCCAGCCGCATCCCGGCGAAAACATCAGCGCGGCGCCGCATCCCGCAAGAGCCACACACCGCGCAAAACGCCGCGCAAACACCCGCATCTCTTCCGAACCTCCTCTGCACCGCCCATCGGGCCTTCTTGCGAAGCCATGGTACCACGCCCTCCGCCCCGAGGCGAACTGGCTCCGCGCGGCCCACATGCGACCCATAAGCCTATTTCCGGGCTGCGTCGTCCTTGCGGGCCTCCAGGTATTCCTTCATCGACTTGACGATATCGGGCAAGTCCCGGTTGAAAAGGATGTTCTCAATGAATTTGGGGAAGGCCATGCCGCTATCCACGGAGATGGTGTACATCACAATGCAGCGCCCCTCGCCATGCGGGCGGACTACCCAGCTCCCCACGGTGTCGGCGATACTGTTCTCTTTGGATTTGTCGAGCCGCCACGCAATGACGCCCGCCGCCTCGTCGTGGTCCTCAATGATGTGGTACACGAAGGTCTTGAAGGCGACGCGAACGGTCTGTTTGAGGCCTACATCGCCTTCGCCGGGCGTGTAACGCTCGACGGAAACCAAGTGCGGCTGAAAATTGACGTGCTCTTCGTCATGAACGAGCAGTTGCCAGATATCCTCTTTCGACCGGTTAATGATCGCGACCACGCGCCCGAATGCGCGTGAAACCCCGTCGTCGTCCTTACCGCCTTTCTTATAGACGACCAGTTCGCCCCGCTCGAGCCGCTCCAGGTTTTCCGGCGTGAGACAACCGTCCAAGTCTTCCGCCGGTCCCGCAAATACGGCGGACGATACAAGAAGCACCATGGGCAAGAGTCGAATCATGCGTTGTGTTTCCAGGGACTTACATTGCATCAATTGCCGGACGGTGTTCAACCCGCGCAATTGCGGCCATACGCCGTATTGGCCTCACGAGCGCGCGGCGCGCGCATGTTCGGGCCGAAAGCGCGGATGGGCTTCAAGCAGGCCGGCCCCGGCGTATCGCGACAGCGATGGAAACAGGTATATTGTGAAACGGAGGGAGTCACGCGCGTTCCCTGTGACCAGTCTGTCCCGGGGGCGCCCCGCGCTGACGCATCCCAGCCCCGGAGAAGCCGTCACGAATGCCGAACCCCCTTGACAGCCCGGAAATGAAGCGCGGCGCGCAGGAAGACGCTTGCGCGGAGACCCGCGCGCGAGAGCCGCGCGCCGCGCGCCGGTTCGAGGCCGGCGCGGGACTGCTGCTGCTCGCCGGAATCGCTTTCTTCTGGGCGTTCGCCGGCCTCGAGGCCTACCGGCCCCTCTTCCAGACCGTCCACGGCAACGACCCGGTCGGCTACTATTCGTGGGTGCACTCGCTGTGCTTCGATGGCGACCTCGATTTCGAAAACGAGTACCGGGCCTTGAACAGGGGCCGGCCTCTGGCCGCCATCACATGGGCAAACCCGGACGCCCCGCGCACGCGCACCGGGCGGCTGCCCAACTACTTCGCCATGGGCCCCGGGCTTCTCTGGGCGCCGTTTCTGGGGGCGGCTCATGTGCTGGCGCGCGACCTGGGCGGCGCGCGGGACGGTTTCTCGCAGCCGTATCACATGGCCGTCTTCCTTGCGCTCACCTGCTACGGGCTCGCGGGGTTATTGCTCATGTACGCGGCGCTCCGCACGTGGTTCGGGCAAATCGTGAGCGCTGTCGCGGCGCTGGGCGCATGGGGCGCTTCGCCCGCGCTCTACTACACGTTCCCGCTCACCGCCAGCGGGCATGCCTGCTCCCTGTTTGCCGTGTCGCTCTTCCTGCTTGCCTGGGCGCGCCTGCGCGAGCGCGACGGCGCCTGGGCATGGGCCTGCATCGGCCTGACGCTCGGAATCGCCGCGCTCGTGCGCTGGCAGGATGGCGCTTTCGCCGTGCTGCCCGCGCTGGACCTCTGGGCGCGGCGCGGCACGAAAGGCGCGCGGCAGACCCTCTGGCTGGCGGCGGGCGCGGCCGCGGGTTTCGCACCGCAGATGATCGGGTGGTTACTCGTCTTCGGAACGCCGCTCATATTGCCGCAGGGCCGCGGCTTCATGCACTGGACCAGCCCGGATGTGCCTGCTTTCTTCTTCTCCCGGGCGTACGGGCTCCTGACGTGGACGCCGTTCTGCGGCGTCGCGATGGCCGGCCTCTTGTTCGCGCCCAAAGGACGCCGCGCCGCATTCGCGGCGATGGGCGCGGCGCTGCTGGTTCAGGTTTACGTGAACGCGTGCCTGTATGAGACCGGCTGGAGCTTCGGCATGCGGCGCATGGTCAATTGCACGCCGGTTTTCGCCGCGGGTTTCGCCGCATTGTTGAACCGGTTTCCGGGGCGGCGGCTCAGCCTGTCGCTGGCCATTGTGTTCGCCGTGGCCTGGAACGCCCTCACCATTCTTCAGTACGCGGGATTCGTAGACGGCGTCTACGTGAACCGCGCGTTCCGCGAAGTGGCCCGACAGCAGGGAGTCGCGGTGGAAACCTTGAAGGACGGCGCCGTACTGCCGGACGGCACGCGCTTCGATGCGTTCGCCGTGGCTCTGCGGCACTGTTTCCCGCGCGGCGGCGGTCCCTCGTTGCGCCAGCTGTACTGCGACAAGGGCCTTGTCCTTCACGCGCTCGCCAGCCGCATGCTGTCTCTCCCGCCGCCTGAATGAACCCGTCGCGCGGCCTTTACGTGCGCGCCGGCGCATCCGGCTTCCGCATGCTCAGGAAATTCCGGATCATCTGCTTGCCGTTTTCGGTCAGAATGCTTTCCGGGTGAAACTGAACGCCCCAGACGGGATGCTCCCTGTGCGCCACGGCCATGATCTCGCCTTGGTCCTCGGTCTCGGCGGTAATTTCGAGGCAGGCCGGACAGGTCTCGCGCTTGATGATGAGCGAATGGTAGCGCGTGGCAATGAACGGCGAGGGCACGCCCTTGAAGAACACGTTGCCGTTATGCCGTATGGAGCTGACCTTGCCGTGCATGATGCGGCCCGCGCGCACGACGTCGCCGCCGTACGCCGCGCCGATGCTCTGGTGGCCGAGGCACACGCCGAGCACCGGGAATTCCGCGCCCAATTCCCTGATGACCGGGACGGACACCCCGGCCTCGTTCGGCGTGCAGGGGCCGGGCGAAATGACAATGTGGTCCGGATTCAGCGCGCGCACGCCCGCCACGTCGATCTTGTCGTTGCGAAATACGCGGATGTCTTTTTCTATTTCGCCGAAGTACTGAACGAGGTTGTAGGTAAACGAATCGTAGTTGTCGATGAGCACGATCATGATTCGAGCCCTTTCTCTGCGAATTCGACGGCCCGAAACAGCGCTTTCGCCTTGTTGACCGTCTCCTCGTATTCGCGGTCCGGGTCGCTGTCGTAGACGATGCCCGCGCCGGCCTGCAAATGCGCCACGCCGTCCTTGACGACCATCGTCCGGATGAGGATGCACGTATCCATGTCCCCGCCGAAACTGATATAGCCCGCGCCGCCCGAATAGGGGCCGCGGCGCACGTTCTCGAGTTCGTCAATAATCTCCATGGCCCGGATTTTCGGCGCGCCGCTCACGGTGCCCATCGGGAACGTGGCTTCGAGCGCGTCGAAGGCCGTGCAGCCGCCTTTCATGCGGCCCGCCACCTCGCTGACGATGTGCATCACGTGCGAATACCGCTCGACGGCCATGAACCGGCTCGCGACCGGCGCCACGGTGCCCGGTTCGCTTACGCGGCCCACGTCGTTCCGCCCGAGGTCGACCAGCATGATGTGCTCGGCGCGCTCCTTTTCGTCAGCCATGAGGTCTTTTTCGAGCACGGCGTCTTCAACGGGCGTGGCGCCGCGCGGGCGCGTCCCCGCGATGGGCCGCACCATGCAGGTCTCGCCTTTCACCTGGGTCATGACCTCGGGGCTGGACCCAACCAGAGCCGCCTCGGGAAATTGCAGGAGCAGCATGTACGGCGACGGGTTGATGCACCGCAGCGCGCGATAGAGATTGGCGGGGCTCGCGCTCACCGGGCGCGCGAACCGCTGCGAAAGCACGACCTGGAAAATATCGCCCGCGCAGATGTATTCCTTTGCCGCACGCACCGCGTCGCAGAAAGCCTCGCGCGAAAAGTTGGACGCAATCGCCGCGCCTTCACCGGAATGCACGCGCTCGGTGGTCACGGTGAGCGGTCCGCGCAGCCGCGCCTCGAGTTCGTGAATCTTGCGCACGCCCTCGTTGTAGGCCGCCTCCGCGTCGCCGTCCACATGTACGTTCGACACGATCTGAATCTTGTTCTTCACGTGGTTGAACACGAGGAGCGTGTCCGTAATCATGAAATAAAGGTCCGGCAGGCCCAGCGCATCCGGGTTCTTGTCCGGCAGCTTCTCGAAAAACCGCACCTGGTCGTAGCTCATGTAGCCCACCGCCCCGCCGTGAAACGGCGGCAGGCCGTCCATGGCCACCGGACTGTAACCCGACATGAGCTTCTCAAGTTCGCGCAGCGGATTATCCGATGCGAACCGCTCCTCGACGCCGCGCCGGATAATCGACACGTCGCGGCCGCGGCTCCGGAAAAGGACCGTCGGGTTCGCACCCAGAAACGAATACTGGCCGATCTGGTCCGCCTTCTCGACGCTTTCAAGCAGGAAGGAATACTGCTGTCCCCGCGACGCTTTGAGATACGCCGTGACCGGCGTCTCGAGGTCGCCGAGAATCTCCTGATAAATGGGCACAAGCGCGCCCGGGCGCGCCAATTGTTTGAACGTCTCCAGGTCCGGACGAATCATGACGTATTACTCCCCGGCGACGCCGTCCCCGTCGAGGGTGAGCGTCCCGTCGTTTTCCACGCGCCGGTAGAAACAGCTCGTTTCGTTCGTGTGGCACGTCGGACCGATGGGGTCGCACTTCACGAGGAGCGCGTCGCCGTCGCAATCGATCCGGATTTCCTTTACCTGCAACACGTGGCCGGAAGTCTCGCCCTTGAGCCACAATTTCTGCCGCGAACGCGACCAGAAACAGGCCTTGCGCTCGCGCAGCGTGATGCCGAGCGATTCCCGGTTCATATAGCCGACCATGAGCACTTGGCCGGATTCAAAATGCTGGATCACGGCGCAGATAAGGCCTTTGTCATCGAATTTAAGCAGATCATCCAATTTCACGCAATACACTCCTTTTTCCGATTGCGCCCCACAACACAGACTTCACGGGGGGATGGTACCTGGATTCAAAGAAAGGAATCATTCGGCGCGGTGCGCGCCGTCGATCAGGCAGAATGGGGGTGACGCCATCGACAAGCCTGCAAACTGGCTATCGGCATCACCGTTCCTCCATGCGGCGCAACCATCCGCGCCGCATATCACTTGCCCCTAGTATACGGGGTCCGAACCCCGATAGTCCACACCAATATGCACACCAAGATCCCTGCGCCGCTGATGAGCCGTGGTCCGGTCAGCGCCCCTTTACGTGCAACAGGCGCGTCCATTTCTTGAGCACGCGCACCACCAGATAAACAATCGCGCTGGCGGCCAGAATCACGCCCCAGATGGGGTCCACTTGAAACCGGCCTGAGACGAGAAAGTCGCCCGAGATTTCGAGCGCGCCGAAAACAACAATGATGGCCAGGAATGTGGACTGCTCCCGGCGCAGCAGCGTCCGGAAGGAAAAGGGCAAGTCGGGGGCCCGCCACAGGCGGAAAGAAGGAATCACGGCGGGCGTGCGGCGCGCCCACTCCTCAAACTGAACGCCAAATCGCGCGCGCAGATGCGCCTCTTCGGCCAGCATGATCCGCTCGTAATAGAGTGAGAAGGCCAAGGTAATCAACAGGCTGAACCACCAGACCCGGGGGAACAGGGCCACGCCCAGCCACATGAGGAAATTGCCGAGGTAGAGCGGATGGCGCACGACGGAGTACAGGCCTGTGGTATTCAGAGCCGCGGCGACCTGGTCTTTCGTGTTGCGGCCCGACGTGCCAGCGGGCTTATGCCCCACCACATGCGCGCGGATGCCAAGGCCGAGAAACGATACGGTAAGGCACGTGAAATCCCAGAACTCGTCCAGCATGTGGCTGCCGAAAGGATAGTGGAAACCCTGCATGGCCGGCAGAAACAGGGCAACGACCGCCAACGGCAGATAACTCCGATACCGGAAAAGCCATCCGCCAAGATACTCCATTTCATCGCGAAGGGTCATGGCCTGAACTCTCTGTCCGGCGGGCTTTCGCCGCTCTTACAGCCGCACGGGCACCCCGTGTATTGCGAGATATTCCTTCGCTTGGCGCACGCTGTATTCACCGTAGTGGAAGATCGAGGCGGCGAGCGCGGCATCGGCCTTGCCCTCGACGAGCGCCTCGCGCAGGTGTTCCAGATTGCCCGCGCCGCCGCTGGCGATGACGGGAATGCTGACCGCCTCGGCCACCGCGCGCGTCAGGGGAATGTCGTAGCCAGCCTTGGTGCCGTCCGCGTCCATGCAGGTCAGCAGGATTTCGCCTGCGCCGCGTTTTTCGGCCTCGACTGCCCACGCGACCGGTTCGAGAGGCGTGGGCCGGCCGCCGTCGCGGCCGCCATGGCTTTTCACGATGTAGGCGCCGTTTTCCGTCCTTTTCGCGTCGATGGCGACCACAATACACTGTGCCCCGAAACGGGACGCGGCCTGGGTGATGAAATCGGGGTTCTCTATGGCGGGCGTGTTAACCGAGACTTTGTCCGCGCCCGCATTCAGCAACCGGCGGATGTCTTCGACAGTGCGGATGCCGCCGCCGACGCACAACGGCATGAATGCCTGCTCGGCGGTGCGTCGCACCACATCGAGCATGGTTTCCCGGTTGTCGGTGGAGGCGCGGATATCGAGAAACACCAGTTCGTCGGCCTGTTCCTCGTCGTAGCGCCGGGCGATTTCGACCGGGTCGCCCGCGTCGCGCAGCCCGAGAAAGTTCACGCCCTTCACGACGCGGCCATCGGCCACGTCCAGGCACGGGATGATGCGTTTGGTCAGCATGGGTCTTTCTGTCAGGCGCGGCCGGGCCTCAACACGGCCAAGGCCCCTTGCCGCTGTCTTTCTCTTCTTTTTCAGGTTCGGCGGCGCTGTCGCGCAACGGCGGCAACTCGCCCGCGTCAAAAGTCATTTCCGCGAATTCCTCGGGGGCGCTGGCGCATTCCGGCTCGAACGGGCGCAGTGGCGGCAATGTCTCCACCCCCGCCGGCGGTTCCGCTTCGGCTGCCTCTTCCGCAATCGGCACGGCCTCGGGCAGGTCTGGCTCGAACGCGGGCGCTTCCGCTTCCACCGCCGGTATGCGCACATCGGGCGTCTCGGCAAACACGGGCCCCAGCGCCTCGACGCTTTTCTGCGACGCATCCTCCATGAGCGACTTGCAGCCTTCCTCGATGTCAATCGTGAAATCCTGCACGTTCAGGTCCACGGACACGACCTCCTCCATCCCCAGAAAGTTCATGGCCGCGTCCGCGATATATTCGCTCACCCGCTGCGCAATGGCGCGCGCGCGCTGACGCGGCAGCTTGTTCAGCCGCGCATCCGCCTTGATGACCATGTGTTGCCCGTCGGCGGACGGCACGATGTCGATCGTGCATCTATCCACCTCTGGCATGCGGTTCAGCATCCTGGTGATCTTGTAGTACGTCGAATCCAGTTGAATCGTGACGTTGCCACGCCCGCTGAAAAACGTGATAGAGCGGCGCGGCCCCACGCGGGGCGCCGGGGCCAGTCCGATCAGGCCGAGTATCGTAATGGCGCCGCCGATGATCAGGCCGAACAGCCGCTTCTCTTCCGGCGCGTCCGGCACGGCCGCCCAAAGGCTGTTGAACGTATCGCGCACTTGCTGCACGCCGAAGTTGTAGGCGAGGATAAGCGCCCCGCCCACCACGATGAGCAGCAGCAGCAGCCGGGCCACCGACCATTGCAGCGTTCTCATGGCCGTTCTCCTTCAGGTTCGCCGCGACGTCATCCCTTGGGTTGGATGCATACGTCGACGGTCTCCACCACGCTTTCGGGCCGGTCCCCGACAGTTTCCACCACCACGTCTTGCACGCGCCCCGCCAGCGCCAGCACGTTCGCGCCCGGTTCCGTGATGAGCCGCACGTCAAAATGCAGCCGGCCTTCCCGGGCCGGCCGGACACGCACGCCGGGAACGCGCCGCCCGAGCAGCCACCAGCGCCGTGCGCCGCCGAGCCGGGCCACGCCGTCCAGCTTCGTCAACCGGGTCCGAATACGTTTCAACAGTATACGCATCGCTTGCCGCCGTCCTACCGGATTCCGTTCAGGTGTTCGCCCACGAGGTCGGGCCCCAGGTCGCCGCGCCGGAACCGCTCGCTGCGGATGAGCCGCGCGCAGAACCGGGCCGTAGTGTCGATGCCTTCCGTCTCGAATTCGCCAAGCGCGCCGCTCAGCCGCGCAATGGCCTCGTTCCGATCGCCCCCGTGGGCTATGACCTTCGCCAGCAGCGCGTCATAGTAGCGCGGAACCTCATACCCCGCGAAGATGTGCGTATCCACCCGGATGCCCGGGCCGCCGGGCAGCCGGCATTGTCTGATCTTGCCCGGGCTCGGGATGAAGTTCATGTCTGGGTTTTCCGCATACACGCGCGCCTCGATGGCCGCGCCCCGCGGCCTGACCCCGTCATGACCGAGCGGTTCGCCCCGGGCAATGCGGATCTGTTCGCGCACCAGGTCGATGCCCGTCACTGCTTCCGTAACCGGGTGCTCCACCTGGATGCGCGCATTCAGCTCGATGAAATAGAACGTGCCGTCCGGGCTGAGCAGGAACTCGACCGTGCCCGCGTTCGTGTAGTCGACCGCCCGCGCAGCGCGCAGCGCCGCAGCGCCCATCTCCGCCCGCAGTTCAGTCGTAAGCACGCTGCACGGCGTTTCCTCGATAAGCTTCTGATGCCGCCGCTGGATGGTGCATTCCCGCTCGCCCAGCTGGATAATCTTGCCATACTCGTCGGCCAGCACCTGGAACTCGACGTGGCGCGCCCCCTCGATGTACTTCTCAAGATAGACGCCGCCATTGCCGAACGCCGCCTGCGCCTCGGTCGCGGCCAGGTCCAGCGCTTTCTTCAGGTCCGTGTCGTTGCGCGCCAGGCGCATCCCCTTGCCCCCGCCGCCCGCCGCCGCCTTCACCAAGAGCGGATACCCCACCTCCTTCGCAATCTCAAACGCCCGCTTCGGGTCATCCACCGTACCGTCGCTGCCCGGCAGGATCGGCGTGCCCGCCGCACATACCACCTGGCGGCAGGCGGACTTGTCGCCGCTGAGCGTGATGGCTTTCGCGCTCGGGCCAATGAACCGGATATTGCACTCACGGCAGATGCTCGCGAACTTGGCGCTTTCGGACAGGAACCCGTAACCGGGATGGATGGCGTGCGCGTCCGTCACTTCCGCCGCCGAGATGATACTGGGGATGTTGAGATAGCTGTCCGCCGCGGAAGCGGGACCAATGCACACGGACTCGTTCGCCAGATGCGTGTGCAGGCTGTCGCGGTCCGCCTCGCTGTACACCGCGATCGAGGTAATACCCATCTCGCGGCAGGCGCGGATGATGCGGACGGCGATTTCGCCGCGATTGGCTATGAGTACGCGCGTAAGCATCGGGTGTCAGGCTAACGGCCGCACGGCAAACAAGGGTTGTCCGTATTCGACGGGATCACCGTTTTCGACCAGGATTTTCTCGATAATGGCAGGGAATTTCGCGGTGACTTCATTCAGGATTTTCATGGCCTCGACAATACACACGACTTGGTCCGGCTCGACCGTGTCGCCGGGCAGCGCGAAGGGCGGTTCGCCTGGCGCGGGCGCATTATAGAACGTGCCCACCATCGGCGAATCAATCGTAACGAGGCCCTCTTCGGCCAGCACCTCCTCAGGAAGAACCGGGCCGGGCCGGGCCGCCTTGTCCGCGGGCGCCACGCCCTCATGGGGCGCGGCATGAACCACCGGCGCAACGCTGCCGCGCGCGAGCCGGATGCGGCGCCCGTCCTCCTCCACCTCAAGCTCCGTCAAGTTCGCCGCGTCGAATACGCGGATGAGCTTTTCCAGTTCGTCAAAATCCACCCGAGGTCCCTCCTTACGGGGGCTGCGGCGCCGCCGTTCAGGCGACGCGCTCAATATACGCGCCCGTCCGGGTGTCCACACGCACCACTGCGCCTTCATTAAGGAACAGCGGAACCTGAATGACCGCGCCCGTCTCGAGCGTGGCCGGTTTCGTGCCGCCTGCGGCACGATCGCCCTGGACGCCCGGGTCCGTTCGGACGATGACCAGTTCAATGAATGTGGGCGGCTCCACATGGAGCACGCGCCCATTGTGAAAACTCAACGTTACGTCGGTGTTTTCCTTCAACCAGCGGCTGACGTCTCCCACCGTCCCCGCGTTCACCTCCATCTGCTCGAAACTCTCGCTGTTCATGAAATGGAACAAGTCGCCGTCATTGTACAAGTAATGCCAGGTTTGTTTCTCGATTTCCGCCTCTTCGAATTTCTCGCCCGAGCGGAACGTCTTCTCGATGACCCGGCCCGTGCGCACGTTCCGGAACCGCGTCCGCACGAACGCACCCCCCTTGCCCGGCTTGACGTGCTGGAATTCAACTATTTCCAGCAGATCGCCGTCCAGTTCAATGGTCAACCCGTTCCTGAAATCCGCCGTCGATATCATCCGTTCAACACCTCTAGCCGCTTCGGCGTTCGGCTTAGAATATCACAGCCCTCGCCCGTGATGACCACCAGGTCCTCGATGCGAACCCCGCCCCGGCCCGGCAGATAGATGCCCGGCTCCACCGTGATGACCATCCCTTCTTCCAGCGTCACATCGGACTCCGCGTTCAGGCGCGGGGACTCGTGCACCTCGATGCCCACGCCATGCCCGAGGCCGTGCCCGAAGTGCGCCCCATACCCCGCCTCACCAATAAGATTCCGGGCAATGGCATCCGCCTCACGGCAGGGCACGCCCGGACGAAGTGCTGCCAGCGCCGCCTCTTGCGCGGTCAGCGTGACGCTGTATATCTCCTCAAACCACGCATCCGGCATCGTACCGTATGCATAGGTGCGTGTCAAATCCGAGCAGTAGCCCACGCATCG
Source organism: Candidatus Hydrogenedentota bacterium (assembly GCA_018005585.1). Taxonomy (NCBI): domain Bacteria; kingdom Pseudomonadati; phylum Candidatus Hydrogenedentota; species Candidatus Hydrogenedentota bacterium. The sequence goes on from JAGMZX010000005.1 coordinate 49,770, forward strand.
GCACCCGCAGTCGATCAGCACGATATCCCCCTTCTCCAGACGCTTTTCGCACGGCATTCCATGCGGCAGCGAACTGCGCGCGCCAAACAGCGCGATCGTGTCGAACGACGGCCCCTGCGCGCCCCGTTCCTTGAACGCAAACTCGATGCGCGCCGCCAATTCCCGCTCCGTGACCCCTTCCTGAAGAGCATCCGCCACTTCCAGAACCACCTCGTCCGTCAGCTCCGCCGCCGCGCGGATGAGAGTCACCTCCTCCGGGCTCTTGACCCGCCGCAACCGCGACAACAGACCCGGCTCCGAGCATAACGCGCCGTCAAACGCCTTGCCGACCATGTCCGCCTGCCAGACCGAAAGCACCGTGCCGTCAAACGCCGCGCTGGCGACCCCGAGCGCCTTAAGCCGTTCCCCCACGCGGGTTTCCAGCGTGCCCGCCACCTCATGCACCTCATAATCCCGTACTTGCGCGCCCGCCTGCTCCACGTACCGGAAATCACAAAGGAACAGCGCTTCCCGCGCCGTGATAATCACCGCCGAGGTCGTGCCCATGAACCCGGTCAGATACTGGTTCGCTGGGGGCGACAGGCTGAAAAACGCCTCGTAATGCTCCTCCGCAAGCCGTTTCCGAACCGCTTCGCACCGGTCTCTCATCCAACGGACCTCACAAACGCCATGGCCGCTCCTGGCCGCCGTTCACAACCATCCCGAAACCGCGATCATACGTGCCACGACGCCCCGACACAAGCCCCGCGTATCTGACACTCCCCAGAGTCTTGACCGCCCCTTTGGACTGCGTCGGCTTGCTGTCCCTTTCCTTCCCGGGCGGCTTGCTGCCCTGCTGCCGGCGGGCGGCAGCACGCTGCCCGCCATCAAAGCGCAAGCAGGCTTGCGCGCTCCAAGGCATTGTCTTTTTCGCCAAATGGCAGTATAATAGGTGCAATTTGGCGGTACTTGAGCGAAGAAAGGGCGTGTGTGATGAAGAAGCGGCGGGCGGGCAAGGCAAGACGCGCGCGCATCGTCAGGAATACGGCCGTGAAGCCCGCGCGGTCCGCGGGCGGCAAGAGTCTTGGGCTGCGGCTGTCGGGCCGGGCGGACGCAGTTGTCGTCGTGAAGCGGGGCATCCCGGTTGCGGCCGTTGAGCGGCTCGGGCAAAACCTCGGGGTAACGCTCGAGACGCTGGGGCGGCTCACGAACATTGCGGAACGGACGCTGCAGCGCCGCAGACGGGACAACGCAGGCCGCCTGAAGGCGGACGAGTCGGAGCGGGTGCTGCGCGTGGGGTTGCTGCTGGACCGCGCGGTCGTGGTGCTTGGCGGCATCGAGAACGCCCGCGCGTGGCTGAACGCGCCGTGCGCCGCGCTGGGCGGCGCCGCGCCGCTGTCCTACGCGGATACGGAGCCGGGCGCCCGCGAGGTCGAGGACTTGCTGGGCCGCATCGAGCACGGGGTCTTCTCGTGACGGTCCGCGCGTGGCGAATCGTACAGGCGCATCTCGCGGATACGGCGTTCTCGGGCGAGGGCGCGCGGCTCTACGGGGGACGCTGGAACCGGCCCGGCGTCGCAGTCGTGTATACGGCGGGCAGCCGCGCGCTCGCTCTGCTCGAATTGCTGGCGCACGTGGGCGCGCTGCGCGACCTGCCCGCGTACGTGTGCATTCCGGCGGATTTCGACGAATCGCTCGTCCGCGCGCTCGACACGGCGCGCCTGCCGAGGCTGTGGCGGGCGAGCCCCGCGCCGGACGCGACGCGCGCGCTCGGCAGCGTATGGGCGCAGCGCCTGGAGTCCGCCGTGTTGCGCGTGCCGTCGGTGCTCGTGCCGGAGGAGCACAACTACCTGCTGAATCCGCGTCATCCGGACTTCCGCCGCGTCCGGGCCGGTGCCCCCGTACCCTTCCACGTCGACCCGAGGCTGCGCAGGGCACCCTGACCGCCGCGCGGGCGCTTGTTGAACCCGACATGGCGTTGGTAGGATAGTGGAACCTTGCAAGACACCAAGGAGCGCGCGGGGGAATCCCCTCTTCGTTCTCTGACCACAGCAAATCGAGGCAGGCCATGAAGATCGGCATTATCGGATACGCGCGGTCGGGCAAGACGACCATCGTAAACGCCCTCACGGGCAGCCACGCCGCCGTCGGCGCGTTCGGAAACCGCGACGCGAACGTCGCGGTGATCAAGGTGCCCGACCACCGGGTGGAACGGCTCGCGGAGGTATTCAAGCCGCGCAAGACCGTCCACGCGGAAATCGAATTCGTCGATATCGCGCCGAACGAGGCCGGCGGCGAACAGAAAGCGCTCGATAGCAACGCGCTGACGCTGCTGAAGAACGCCGACGCACTCGTCCACGTGGTGCGCGCCTTCGAGAATGACGCGGTGATGCACCCGCGCGGGTCCGTCGACCCGGTCCGCGACTGCAAGGGTCTCGAGGAGGAACTCCAGCTCAGCGACCTGATCATCATCGAGCGCAAGCTCGAACGGCTCGCGAAGGAAGGCCGCCACGACAAGGAATACGAGTTGATGCGGCGGTGCGCGCAGCACATCGAGGGCGGCGCGCCGCTGCGCGCGCTCGAATTCGCGCCCGCGGAATTGAAGGCGCTTCAGGGCTACACGTTTCTGTCGATCAAGCCGCTCATGATCGTCGGCAATTACGGCGAGGCGCGGATCGGCCAGGATGACCCCGCCGCCTTGCGCGCCCATGCCGCCGCGAACAACTTCACGCTCGTCGAACTCTGCGGCGAGATGGAAATGGAAATCAGCGAACTGCCCGAGGAGGAGCGCGCTGCCTTCCGCGAAGACCTCGGCCTGGGCGAAGAATCGCGCACGCGCTTCATCCACGCCGCATACGACATGCTCGGCCTCATCAGTTTCCTCACCGCGGGCGAGCCCGAGGTCCACGCGTGGACGATCCACAAGGGCACAAAAGCCGTCGACGCCGCGGGCGTCATTCATTCCGACATCCAGCGCGGTTTCATCCGCGCCGAAGTCGTCGCCTACGCCGACCTCATGGATTGCGAAGGATCCCTGCACAAGGCCAAAGAACACGGGAAGATGCGCCTCGAAGGCAAGGAATATGTGATGCAGGACGGCGACGTGGTCCTGTTCCGCTTCAATGTGTGAGCGCCGTCGGCGCCGGCGCGCATCCGCACCGCGCCGTCTCGAACTCCGCGATCAGTACCGGTCCCGCAGCACGCGCGCAACGTCCTGTTCGCCGCCGGCAAAGGGTCCCGGCGTCTCCATCTTGAGCGAGGTGAGCGCGGCGGCAAAACGGCACGCTTCCGCCGCGCTGTGGCGGATCCGCCAGAAGCAGTACGACGCAAAGCAGGTGTCGCCGCGGCCCGTCCGGCCCGAGAGGTTGCGCGGGGTGAAGGGCGCGCGATGGAGGTGCCCCTCCGCGCAGACCAGCACTTCGGTGTTATGCGTGAGCACGACTTCCCGCGCGCCCCACGCGCATAGCGTGCGCGCCGCGCGGTCCCGGTCGGCGAGGCCGGTCAGCGTTTCCGCCTCGACCGCGTCCACCTTGAGATAATGAATGATCGGGATCAGCTCCCGCTTCTGACCCCAGTCGCGGAACGTCATTGTGCCGCCCTCGTTCACGCGCAGGAAGCCTTGCATGTCCGCCGCGACCAGTCCGCGTGCGGCAATGTCACGGACAAACGCCTCGGGAAACTCGCCGCGCATCAATCCGCCCAGATACCAGCAACGCGCGGTCGCGCCCTCCGGCACGTCATCCGCCGCAAACGGGTCGGCCTGGCTGATCGCCTCGCAAGTGCGCCGTTCCCGGTCCGCCGCGTGGTAGGTGTTGCGGATGGACGTCGTGCTGACGCTGGGCCGCGCGACCACGGGCACGTCATGGCGGGCAAACACGCCGAGCGCGGCTTGGTCCGCCTCGTTCAATTTCGTGACGGCGAGCACGCGCGCGCCGGCACGCCGCGCGGCGATGGACCCGTATACGACCGCGCCCCCGGTGGCGTGCTCGGTCTGTTCGGGCGTGATGTTTTCATCCTTGGAGAGATGCCCGAACACAATCAGGTCATACGCATCCATGGGAATCCCTTTGCTGCGAGCGGGAGAAGAAGGCCGACGGCGCGCCATCCCCTCACGAAGATGCGCGCCGCCGGGAACATGCTCGCCTGACCACTACTCGACGAACGTGATTTCCTTGATGACTACGCGAAGCTGCTGCGCACCTTCCTTCGTCGGGACGGTGAACGTCAGGCCGCCGATGGGGCCTTTCCATCGCGGATGCCCCGCAAGCTGGAATTCCCAAAGATACGGATTCTTCTCGTCGGGACGGCCAGCCCGCACCCGGTTACGGCCCGTCATCCATGCGTCGCCTGCCTGGACATCCTTCGGGGTCGCCCAATACAGCATCGGCGCCGCGACCAGGTCCACCGGATCGCGCCCCTTGCCGTCCGCCTTGGGGCTGGTGACCATCATCAGCACGCGCAACTTGCCATATTTCGCGGCGTCCAGCGACCCACCCGCCCAGCGCGGTCCTGCGCCCGCCTGAGCCCCCTCATACCAGGCGCCCTGGAACGTCTTGTTCTTGGCGCCGCCGGGGAATATCCACTGCCACTGCTCGACGGCCAATTTCGAGAAATTCCAACTATTCATAGCAGCCGGAGCGGCAGCGGTTGCACCCTGCGCCGACGGGCCGGGTTGAGTGGGCGTCGCAGGCGCAGGCGCAGGCTTGGCGGGGGCAGGCTGCGCGGGCTCGGGCGAACTGCACGCGCCCAGCGCGAGGGCGCAAGCGACAACGAAAACCATCAAGAAACCCATTCTGTGGAACATGGTGCTCGACTTTCTCCTTATCCGGTATAACCCATGCTACGGCGGAAGCCCGTGCGGGTATTGCACCAACGACCGCCATCGCGCGTCCGTTGACGCCGGCGAATCAAGTATAGCAATTGGGCCGGCATACCTTCCAATCTGCCCGGATTCCCGGGAAAGGGGAATATTAGGGCGTCGGCAGGTTGTTTTCGGGCTAGATTGAGCGCAATCGGGGGAAAAACCGCCACGATGGCCTTCTTAACCCGCTGTCCGCGGCGGTGTTTTTTCTGCGAATGCCGCAAGCCGGACTATAGGACAGGCCACTGGAAGGGAGAAGAGACAATGGCACCGTTGACCCCACCGAAAGGTATCGAGATTCTCGCGCCGGTTGCGCCGGCTCACAAGTCCATCGTGACCCGGGACGCGCTCGAGTTTTTCGGGGCATTACAGCGCGCGTTCAACCCGCGTCGCCTCGAACTGCTTGAAGCTCGCAAGCAGCGCCAGGCGGCCATTGATGCCGGCCACCTGCCGGACTTCCCCGCCGAGACCCGGCAGGTTCGCGAGAACGACTGGCGCGTGTCGCCCGTGCCCGCGGACATGCAAGACCGCCGGGTCGAGATCACCGGCCCGGTGGACCGCAAGATGGTCATTAACGCGCTGAACTCGGGCGCGAAGGCGTACATGGCCGATTTCGAAGACGCCCACACGCCCACGTGGTCCGGCACGCTCGACGGGCAGGTCAATCTGTGCGACGCCGTGCGCGGCGCCATTGCGTTCGAGAGTCCGGAGGGCAAGCAATACAAGCTGAACGAGAAGGTCGCGACCCTGCTCGTCCGCCCGCGCGGCTGGCACTTGCCGGAGAAGCACGTGCGCGTGGACGGCGTGACGGCGTCAGGCAGTCTTTTTGATTTCGCGCTGTACTTCTTCCACAACGCGCAATACCGGCTTGAACACGGCAAGGGCAGCTATTTCTATCTGCCCAAGCTCGAGCACTACCTGGAAGCGCGGCTGTGGAATGACGTGTTCGTGATGGCCCAGGAACTGCTCGGCATCCCGCGCGGCACGATCAAGGCCACCGTGCTCATCGAGACGATTCTTGCCGCGTTTCACATGGAAGAGATTCTGTACGAACTGCGCGACCACAGCGCCGGTCTGAATTGCGGACGCTGGGACTATATCTTCAGCTACATCAAGAAGCTGGGCAAGAAGCCCGAGTTCCTGATGCCCGACCGCGGCCAGGTGACCATGACCGTGCCGTTCATGCGCGCCTACACCTTGTCGTGCATCCGCGTCTGCCACAAGCGCGGCGCGCACGCCATGGGCGGCATGGCCGCGCAGATTCCCATCAAGAACGACCCGGCCGCGAACGAGGCGGCGCTGGAAAAGGTGCGCAAGGACAAGGAGCGCGAGGCCCGCGACGGCCACGACGGCACCTGGGTCGCGCATCCCGGGCTGGTGCAGATCGCCATGGCCGAATTCGACAAGGTGCTGGGCGACAAGCCCAATCAGATCGGCAAGCAGCTTGAGGATATCCCTGTGACCCCCGCCGACCTCGTGCAACCGCCCGTCGGCACCATCACGGAAGCCGGGCTGCGGCAGAACATCAGCGTCGGCATTCAGTACATCGAGTCGTGGCTGCGCGGGACGGGCTGCGCGCCGCTCTACAACCTGATGGAAGACGCCGCCACGGCGGAAATCTCACGCACGCAGGTCTGGCAATGGGCGCACCATCCGGCCGCCAGGCTCGAGGACGGGCGCGCCGTCACGCTGGACCTCGTCCGCGCGCTCACGCAAGAAGAA
>JAGMZX010000005.1:56431-82071 GCA_018005585.1 Candidatus Hydrogenedentota bacterium
CCGTCCGTCGTGCGACGGATTAACCGGGCGCTGATGCGCGCCGACCAGATTCAGACGCTCAGCGGCGTGCGCGCCTTCGACCCGTGGACGCCTGTCGTGGCCGATGCCGAAGCGGGTTTCGGCGGCGCGCTCAACGCCTATGAACTGATGCTCGGCATGATCGAGGAAGGCGCCGCTGGCGTGCACTTCGAGGACCAGCTGGCTTCGGCGAAGAAGTGCGGCCATTTGGGCGGCAAGGTCCTTGTGCCCACTCAGGAATTCGTCACGAAGCTGACCGCGGCGCGCCTCGCGGCGGACGTGGCCGGGGTGCCGACCGTGCTCGTCGCGCGCACGGACGCCGACGCCGCCTCGCTGCTCACCAGCGATATCGACGACCGTGACAAGCCGTTCTGCACGGGCGGGCGCACCGAGGAAGGCTTCTTCCAGATTCGCCCGGGCATCGAGACGGCCATCGCGCGGGGTCGCGCCTACGCGCCCTACGCCGATGTGGTCTGGTGCGAGACCAGCACGCCGGACCTCAAGCAGGCGAAACAGTTCGCCGAGGGCGTGTTCGCCGAGTGTCCCGGCGCGCTGCTCGCGTACAACTGCTCGCCGTCGTTCAACTGGCGCGCAAAGCTCAGCCCGGAGGTCATCGCCAAGTTCCAGAACGAACTGGGCGCGATGGGCTACAAGTTCCAGTTCGTCACGCTGGCGGGCTTCCACGCGCTGAACCTGAGCATGTGGAAACTGGCGCGCGGCTACAAGGAACGCCAGATGGCCGCCTACTCCGAGTTGCAGGAGGAAGAATTCGCCGAAGAGGAGAAGGGCTATGCCGCCGTCAAGCACCAGCGCTTTGTCGGCACCGGCTTCTTCGACGAGATCACGAACGTCGTGTCTCAAGGCCATTCGGCGCTCGCCGCGCTGTCCGGCTCCACCGAGGAAGCCCAGTTCCAGCACTGACAACGCCGCAAGGTACCCATTCGGCCCGCCTCCCTCGGGGAGACGGGCCGTTTTCGTGCGCGCGAGCTATTGTTTGACCCCGGCAGGTCCACGGGGTAGTATGAGCGTCTGTTTGCCCGGCGGAACAGGGTTGAGGGTCGTTTCCCCGGGCGGTGGGACCTGCATTTAAGCGTGTGCGAATACCGGAGGGACGTCATATGTCGCAGGAATGGAGCGCAAGTGGGGAGTTTAAGGCGGGCAAGCTTTTCGCGGGCAGTTGTGTTTCGCTCGTCGCCACGGCGATGACATTCGCTGTATTGAGCGACATCATGGGGCCGCTGAAAGAGCAGTTTCTGCTTACGAATCAACAGGCGGGCTTTATCGGTGGCGCTGGATTATGGGGATTCCCGATCTCCATTCTGATCTTCGGGCCGCTATGCTCCGTGCTGGGCATCCGTTTCCTGATGCGGCTTGCCTACGTCTTCTTCTTCGCCGGCGTGTCCGTCATGATCTTCGCGACGGGCTTCTGGATGCTCTTCTTCGGGGCTTTGACGATCGCCTTCGCGAACGGCCTGGTCGAGGGCGCGTGCAATCCCCTGGTCGCGACGCTGTATCCGACCCGGAAAGTGGAGAAGTTGAACCAGTTCCACGTGTGGTTCCCGGGCGGCATCGTGGTCGGCGGCCTGCTGTGCTTCGCCATGACCCAGGCCGAAATCGGCAACTGGCAGGTCAAGCTCTCGCTTATCCTGATTCCCGCGGTCATATCCGCGGGCATGATGTTCTTCGAGAAGTATCCGCTGACGGAGCGCGCGCAATCCGGCGTTTCCTTCGGCGGCATGATCCGCGCCACGCTGGGCCGCCCGCTGTTTCTCCTTCTGTTCGTGTGCATGATGATGACTGCCTCGGTTGAACTCGGACCGAACCGCTGGATGCCGACCGTGCTGGATTCCGCGGGCATACACGGCATGCTCGTCCTGGTCTGGACCAGCCTGCTGATGGCGTTGATGCGGCAGTTCGCCGGGCCGGTGGCGCAGAAGCTCTCGCCCACGGGCATGCTGCTCAGTTCGGCGGTCCTCTCCGGCCTGGGCCTCTTCTGGCTCAGCCACGCCGACGGCAGCCCGGCCATTTTCGTGGCGGACACGGTCTTCGCCGTGGGCATCTGCTATTTCTGGCCGACGATGCTGGGCGTGGTCTCCGAACGCGTTCCAAAAGGCGGCGAACTGGCCCTCGCGTTGATGGGCGTCGCCGGCAATATCGCCGTGGGCGTGCTGACCATACCCATGATGGGGCTCGTGGCGGACTATTACGGCCATGAGAAGTTCGAGGTGGCGCCTACCGTCGCCGTCGTTCAGCAAGTGGTTGACGAGCTCCCCAAGGTCAAGGCCGCAAGCCCTGAGAACCTGGAACTGGCCGCGGCGGTGGACGAGACCCTCGCGCTGGCCCGGGGAGTCCTGGCTTCCGCCGAAACGCAGGTGCTCCCGCCGAACGACACGGCGAATGTGCTCCGCGGCGCCATCAAATGTGCGCCAAAAACGCCTTTGGAGGCCAAAGCCAAGGAACTGCTCAACCCGGCGGAACTGTACGGAGGGCGCATGTCCTTCCGCGTGGTTTCGGCGCTCGCGGTCATCCTGGTCATTGTCTTCGTCGCACTCTATGCGAATGACCGGATGAAAGGCGGGTACAAGGCAGAACGAATCTCCGCCTGATCCGCGCTCTGCATGCCGATGTGCGCATGCCGCCCCCGCGCGGGGCGGCATGCGTTTTTCGTGGGACGCGTGCCCTCATCGAGGACGAAAAGGACCAAACGGACCAGGAACGGAAAACGCCCCGGTGTCGTTCCCTCTGGCAAGGCGCAGACAGAAACGCCTCCTTCTCCCCGTACCCTTTCTTTGAGTCCTTGCCTTTGACAGCCTTGGTCTGGGTGTGCCACAGTTTTCCTTCAAGAAAACGAGGGGACGCCCATGCGCAAGCTGCAATGGATTTTCTTCGGGTTGTACCTGATCGCCGTGGCGGTGGGGGCCGCCGCCGGTATCTGGTATTTGTTCTATTCGGAAGCCATCGCGCCACCACGCCCCGACCTCGTGGTCCTGCCCCCGGACGCGCCCGCGCCCCCGCCCGGCTACCCCACGCTGAAGGCCCTGTATCTCGCTTACCTGCTCGGGTGCATCCCCGTTGTCGACGCGTTTGGCGACATCCCCGTCCCGGCGGGCGTCATCGAGAAAACGGACGTCGAATATGGCCGTATCGGCGACCGCGCGCTCTTGCTCGACCTGTATTACCCCGATTCGCTGACCGCGCCCGCGCCCGGCCTGATCTTCATCCACGGCGGCGGCTGGGAAAGCGGCAACAAGCGCGACTACAAGTACTACACCGTGCGCTTCGCCGAACGCGGCTATGTGGTCGCTACGATCGGTTACCGGTTCAAGCAGGAGGCGCCGTTCCCCGCGTGCGTCGAGGACGCCAAGTGCGCCGTGCGCTGGATGCGCGCGAACACGGAAGAACTGACGGTCGACGCGGATCGCATCGCCGTGATCGGCGGCTCCGCGGGCGGCTATCTCGCGATGATGACGGGATACTCGTCCGATGCGCCCGAGCTCGAAGGCACGGCCGGCCATGCGGGCGTGAGCAGCGCCATCGCGTGCGTCGTCAACCTCTACGGTCCTACGGACCTCACGGCGGACATGGCCCGCGCGCACAAACTCGTCGAATCGTTCCTGAACACGACCTACGACAAGGACCCGGACCGCTTTGCACAGGCGTCGCCCATCCATTACCTCGACGCAAACGACCCGCCCACGCTCATCATCCAGGGCACCATCGACGACATCGTGCCGGTTGCGCAAGCCGATCTGCTCGCGGAACGGTGCAGGGAACTTGGCGTGCCCTACTGGTACGACCGGCTCGACGGCTGGATGCACACCCTCGACATCGTCGCGCCCGTCAACGTGCGCGTGCAATGGCTGATGAACGCGTTCTTCGACGAATACCTCTAACGGAACGGGCGCGTACCCCTATCGCGGCGAAAGCATCAAGAATAGGGTACGCCCTTGATCCCGGCAAGCAGTTCGAAGAGCGACCGGCTTGCTTCGGAATTGAAGACGCACGTGTTGCCCCCATCCTCCAATGATCCCCCCGACATCAAGCATACCTTGGTGAACTGCCTGCTTGAGGCCGGCTTTGGAGAAGACGAAATCCTTGTCAGACCATGCACGTGTCGCATCATTACCCTCCCATGCGTTCTCACTTATGGACCCCAACAAGACTTCTCGTAATCTACAGCCTCGTGGTAAATCTGTCAAGAGGGAGGGTTAAGGCCTCGTGGCGGGTTCCGGCGTGGGCAAGAGCACCCGCTCGCCCGTGTGCAATATCTTGATCTCGCTGGTGTGGCCGCCCTCGTCCTGGAGACCGACCGTCAGCGTTTGGCGTTCGGGATCATATTCAAGGGCGGTCCACCCCCTGTAGATAGGCTGCCCCAACGCGATGCGCAGGTCGTGCGAGGGCCCGTCGACGTGATGGAGCATCAGCACAAAGCGCGGTCCGCCGGCGGGGTCGCCGCCGACCCCTCGCAATTCGAGCTCCGGTCCGCTCGCGGCAATGTGCGCGGCGGGCGCCGGCTCCTCCTCCGCGACCGGCGGCGGCGCGGCCGGTTCGGGCGCGGTTTCCTCGGGAACAGAGGGTTCCCGTTCCGGGGACGGCGTTTCGTGCGCAGGTTCGGCCGGCTCTGGCGGCGGCGCGAGCGTGAAGACGCGCGAGATTCCGTCGCTCCGCCAGTCTGCAAGCAGTTCGACACGGTAATCGCCTGGTATCAGCAGGAATTCAAAGGTGGCTTCGTCGCCCGGATGGAGCGCCGTCTCGCCTGAAACACCCCGCAGGTCGCGCCAGTCCGCCCCGCCGGTCTTGAGCCGCACCGGCCGCAGGTCGTAGTCCCAATCCCTCCCGGAGACGTGCCGCGCGACGCGGAACGCGACCGGGTCCGGCCTTCCGGTATCGCTCGGGTTCAGCCAGCACGTGCGCTGGCCCTTGTTCGCGATGCCCACATGCACGCGGTACTGCGCGGGCGCCCCGGGGGCGCCGGGCTCCTGCAACATCTGCGTGATGTCCATGACAACCGGCAACGGTTTCAGATAGCCCGCCAGGTCCGTGGCCGCCACGCCGACAATCAGTACCGCCGCGAACCCGATCATAATCGGGATGTGCCACATGCGCTTCTCCTGGAACAGCGCTATGCAGAATGACACCGCAATCAACAGGGCGCCGCCAAAGATGAGGAGCATGCCCGGCTCAACCAGCCAATAAGGGTCGCGGCGCATGATTGCGCCGACCCGTTCCAGCCCGTGATACTTCTGATAGATATAGAGCGCGAACGCAACGACGCCGACGAGCCAGACCAGCCCGATTCCCGTGCCGCGCACACGCCGGCGCGGTATCGACGCCGCGAGCGCCACCAGCACCGCGGCCAGCACAAGGCCAAGCAGCAACCCGCGCAGCGCGACCGCGTTTCCGCCCGAGATCGGGTCCACGATGGGCACGAAAATGGATAACACCAGCGCAACCGCGCCCGCCCAGGCGGGCCACGAATCCACGCCCACGCCGCTGGCCGCGTCTCGCCGCGCAATCCGGCGGAAAAGTTTGGTCTGGACGCGCGGCACGTCCTCTATGCGCTTGGCCTCCAGCGTTTGCCGCGCCAGGTCGCACGACTTGGCGCTGTCCGCCTGCGCGCGAAGCAATTCGAGTTCCAGCGAGTTGAACTGGGTTACCGTGATCTCCCCCGTCTCGAGCCGGTGGCGCGCCAGCTCAAGGTGAGCCCGCACGGCTTTCACCTCGCTCTCGGCGTCCTGCAGCGCCTGCTGCACGCGTTCCTGAAAAAACGCCGCCGCCGCGAGCGCGCGAACGCGCGCCGCTTCGGCCATCGTCTTGTAGCGTTCGATATTGAAGCCGGTGAGACCGCCCTCCTGCTCCACCTTGTGCCATTCCGCGAGCTTGCGCTCCGCATATTCGCGCTCTTCGAGCGTCTCGCGGAACGCGCGCAACAACTGGTCCAGCAGCGCCTCCTCTTCGGAGGGTATCCACTCGGGAAATTCGACGCTCTCCACGTCCACCGGCGGGTCGTCCAAGGGCACATCGAGCAGCCCGCCCGCCAGGAAAGGGTCGTTGACGATAAGCCAGCCGCGCAGATTCTGGCGCAGCCGCTCGAGACTCTCGCGGCGCCGCCGCAACGGCGTAACCGTTTCGACGAACTCCTGAAACTCCATTTCGCCGACGCGCGCCGACAACGTGCACCGCGCCAGCCGGTCCTTCACTTCCGAGAGGTCGACGGCCACGTCCATCAGCCGCTTGCGCATGTTATCGTCCAACTCGGCGCGCGCCTTGCGCGCCAGTGCGCGGTAGCCCATCAGCGTCGTCTTTTCCGTGGCTTCCGCGCTGCCCGGCGCCGCGTCGCGGCAATTCTCAAGCGCGCGCGCCACGTGAAACTCGTAACTGCACAGGCGGCGCGTAACCTCCAGCGTATCGAGCGGCGCGGTCTCCACCCGGTCGCCTGCATCTTCCAGGGCCGCGTCTTCCGCTTCATCGGCCGCGCCCGCGTCTTCCAGACGCCGGGCCGCCTTCCGGATAAACTGCGGGAAATCCTTCAAATAGACATCAAGCACGCCTTGCGGCAATTCCTCGGGTCGCGGCACGCGCATCTTCTGGCCGCAGGCCACACAGCGCCCGGGACGGCCGAACATGGCCGCGGATACGCGCATCTTCTGGCCGCAGATGCAATAGATGCGGAATTCGCCGACATCGGCGGAGGACGCACTCATCTCCTGTAAGCCTCCTAATCAACAGTAACCGGTGCCTGATGGAAATTGCAAGTCATGACCTCGCAAATTGCGAAATCCCCTATTAGGCATGGTGGGCGATTCCGCTGTTGCGCGCATTGGTCATGATGACAAACACAGGTGACGAAAATGCGTCACGATGACAACCTCTCGGCGGGGATCCCACCCGGTTCGGAACCCGGCTCCAGTTAGGTATCCCATTCATTCACAATGAGTTACTTGAGAATCGCGACTTGGCCCGCGAAACGGCATGAAGCTTGCTTCCCTCTTGACGAGTGCTGAGCCCTCCAGAAGCCCAAGGTCCGGACGGAGCCCCCGGCGGCGAAACCGCCGGGGGTTCCGTCGTCTTGAAAGTTCGTATGCCCGTCCATTGACACACGTCGCCGCTATGTCTTATGTCCCGTCTGTGTTATGCTCATTCTCCGGTATGCTTATGGACGGCAAGGCTATTGGGGAAACCTTCCGCGGGATAGAGGCCTGAGACCAGAAAAGAGGACCGCCATGTCAGGCAAGCGAAATCTTCTCGTTGCAGTTATCATCTGTTGCACAGGGGCCACGGCAACGGCGACACCGCTGGACGACTACGTCGCCGCGCCGGACCCGGCCTACGCGTACGGCCTCGCCCATACCTTCAGCGGTCCCGGCTACACGGTGAACGTGTATCACATGGTTTCGCAATCATGGCGCGACGCGGCGGAAGTGGACCGCACGCTGTGGGAGCACTGGCTGAACGTAGTCGTGCCCGACACAGTCGCGCACGACAAGGCGATGCTGTTTATCGCCGGGGGCTCCAACGGCGGCGAGGCGCCTACGTCGGTCGATGACATGTTCGCCGGTTTCGCGGTGCATACGCAGTCGATTGTCGCCGAATTGCGCATGATCCCGAACCAGCCCATCAAATTTAGCGGCGAGACGGACCCGGACTACCTGGAAAGCGGCCGGCGCGAAGACGAACTCATCACGTTTGCCTGGGACAAATTCAAGCAGACTTCCGACCCGCTGTGGCTGCCGCGATTGCCAATGACCAAGGCGGCTGTGCGCGCAATGGACACCGTCCAGGCGCTGCATCCGGACATCACCGGCTTTGCCGTGGCGGGGGGCTCGAAGCGTGGCTGGACGACCTGGACCGTCGCGGCTGTCGACCCGCGCGTGGAGCTGGCAATTCCGATCGTGATCGATGTGCTGAACCTGGAACACGCGCTGCAGCACCACTGGGACGCCTACGGCTACTGGGCGCCCGCCGTGGGCGATTACGTCACGATGGGCATCATGGACTGGCTGCACACGGATGCATTCCGCGCGATGATGGCCATCGTGGACCCGTACTCGTACGCGGAACGGTACACGATGCCCAAGTACATCATGAACGCAACCGGCGACGAGTTCTTCCTGCCCGATTCGTCGCAGTTCTATTTCGACGCACTGCCCGGCGAAAAGCATCTGCGCTATGTGCCGAACGCGGACCACGGCATGAACGCCGAAGCCGTGGCGAATCTCGAAGCGGTCTATGACGCGTGGCTGAACAACCGGCCCCGCCCGCAATTCACGTGGACGCGCCAGCCGGACGGCAGCCTGCGCGTGCAGACGGACCCGGGCGCGCCGCCGTCGCAGGTCCTGCTCTGGCAGGCCGCCAACCCCGCAGAGCGCAATTTCCGCCTCGACACCATCGGCGAGGCGTGGACGAGTTCGCCGCTCGCCGATCAGGGCGCGGGGCTTTATGTCGCGCAGGCCACGCCGCCCGCCACGGGCTGGGCCGCATTTCTGGTCGAGTTGACCTACCCGAACGGCGGCGCACAACCGTTCAAGTTCACGACGGAGGTCAGCGTCGTGCCGGACCGGCTGCCGTTCCGCAAGCCGGGCGGCTGGGGCACCATCGAGACTATTGGCGCCGGCTCGGACACGATCACGCTGGTACACCTCGGCGGCAGCCGCTACGAGATGGGCTACTGGTATGGCCGCCTGCTCGCGGACCAGGTGGCCGGCGCGCGGGCCGACATGGCCGCCTTCGGCATCCCGGACAGCGTCTACGACGCGGCGGTCGCGGCCATGTGGAAGCGCGAATACTTCGACACGGCCGCGTGGGAATCGGAACTGCGCGGCATCGCGGACGGCTGCACCGACGCGGGCCATCCGGAGATGACATACCGCGAACTGCAGCGCATGACCATGCTGCCGGACATCTCGGAGAACGGGTGCGGCCTCTACGTGCTGTGGGGCGCGGCCACCGCGGGCGGGCAGATGTATCAGTTGCGCAACCTGGACTGGACGATGGACTCCGGGCTACAGGATTACCCCGTCGTCGCCGTGTACCATCCGGAAGACGGCGCCGCCCACGCCGTCATCGGGTTTGCCGGCATGCTGGGCGCCGCGGTGGGCGGCATGAACGAGCACGGCCTCGCCGTGAGCGAGATCATGGGCCACTTCTGTGACGCCGAGACGCTGGACGGGGTTCCGTTCCCGATTCTGCTGCGCGACGTGCTCTATCACGAGCGGACGCTGCCCGACGCGCTCTCCCGCATGCAGAGCGCGGCGCGCACCAACCAGTATCACTATGCGCTGGGCGACCCGGCGGCGGCGGAGCCCAGGGGCCGCCTGCTCTTCACGAGCCACACCCGTTTCGATCAGTTTGGCGACGAATCGGTGACGGACCACCCCTGCGAAGACCCCGCCCCGTTCCATGCCGCGCTTGACGGCGTCATCTACTGGAAAAAACACAACGGCGGCGGCAATCAGAACCTCTACAACGCGATTCAGGCGCGGTACGGCAGCATCGACGCGCCCAAAGCCATCGAGATCGCCCGCGCGGACGGCGTCGACGGGACCCTCGTCAGCATCGTTTACGCCAACACGGCGCGCGAGTGCTGGATCGCCTATGCGGACGGCCCGCAGCCGGCGCACTTGCAGGAATACGTTCCGTTTACGCTTGAGACCGACCGCGATGGCGTCGGCGGTGCGGGTTACCGCGGCGCAATCGGAACCGGCGCCGAAGAAGTACCGGTCGTCGTGGTCAGCGGCACGCCGTTCCAGATGGGCTACCAGTACGGGCGGCTGATGCAGGCGGAAATCCAGGCTTTCGTGCCACAGTTCATGGCGCATGTCCAGCAGGACCCCCGTTTCACGAACGAGAATCTCGACGCGGCGTGGGCGGCGACGAATCCGCACACGGACGTCCGCCACGAACAGGAATTGCTGGGGCTGGCCGCGGGCGCGGAGATCGACTACCTCCTGCTCCGCCGCGTGCATTGCGCCACCATAATTGCCGATTACTCGTGCAGCAGCGTCGCTGCGTGGGACACGGCCACGGCGGACGGCCACCTCTATCAAACGCGCGACCTCGACTGGGACCTCGAGGCGGGCGCGCACGCGTACCCCGCGCTCGTCGTGTATATGCCGGAAGAGGGCCACGCTCACGTCAACGTCGGATTCGCCGGCATCGTGGGTTCTCACACAGGCATGAACGACGCGGGCATCGCGCTCGCCGAAATGGGCGATTCTCCCGGCAGCGAGTATCCATTCCCCATGGATGGCACGCACTTCATGCCCCTGTTCCGCAATATGCTCTACGACGCCGGCACTCTTACCGGGGCGATAGATATCCTGAAGAACGCGCCGCGCATCAAGCGTTACCATTTCGTCTTCGGCGACGGCAAAACCGAACGCGCGGGGGTCAAGATCAAGGCGCACTCGCCCGAGCCGCCACCGGGCGACCTGCTTATCTGGACAGACAACGACCCCACGGACGAGTTCGCGCCGAACGTGCTGGCCGACGTCGTCTATAACGATGAAGGGCGCGGCGCCTTCCCCACGCTCCAGGCGGAACACGGGAAACTCGATGCGGACAAGATGATGGACCTTGCGCGGCAGATCGCCACGCACGGAGCGAACGTCGTGAACGTGCTCTACGACGCGACGGACCTCGAATGCTGGGTCGCCTATGCGGACCAAGAAGCGGAGGCGTATACGCAGCCGTTTGTCCGCCTCGCGTTGGCGGAACTCGACGGCGACCACGACAACATCGGCGATCTCGTGGAAGGTCTATCAGACAGTGACGGCGACGCGCTGCCCAATTACTTGGACGATGATGCCGACGGCGACGGCATCGCCGACCTGGATGAAGGCGCGGATGACACGGATAACGACGGCACACCCGATTATCTCGATACGGACGCGGACGCGGACGGCGCGCTGGACGGCGCGGACCCGCGTCCCTACGATACGGACAATGACGGCCTGGACAACGCCGGCGACCCGGATGACGACAACGACGGCCTCTCCGACGCGGACGAGACGGGCGCGCACCATACGAATCCGCTCGCGGCGGACAGCGACGGCGACGGCGTTTCAGACGGCGACGAGGTTCGCAACGGCTATGACCCGCTGGACCCGAACAACACGCCGAGTTTCCCGGCGGCGGGCACGGCGGGCGTGGCTGGCGCGGCGAGCGCAGTCCTGTTCCTCGGGATGTGGGCCATGCACCATGCCGCACCGGCGGGCCAGTGACCGGCGCAAGAATCGCGCGCGCTTTATTTCCCCGGCTCCGAGCGACTACCATGCTTCCACGCCGGGATGAGGATCCCGGAAGTGCGCGCCGCGGCAAGCGCGCGGCCGTGCAAAGCTCAAACAGCAACCAGGATGAGGGAACGATTCGTGTCCAACGCAGCGGTTGAAGCCTATCTGAAACAGACGCCCGCGGGGCGCATCGATACCGGGGCGCTCGGCTTTGTCTGTGCATTGGCCGAAGTGGCCAAGGTGACGCCCGAGACCGCCCGCGCCGTCGTGAACGAACTCGCGGACCAGCGGCGCTACCTCAAGCTCATTGCCAGCGAGAATTACAGCAGCCTGGCCACGCAACTCGCGATGGGCAACCTGCTCACCGACAAATACGCCGAGGGTTTCGCATTCTCGCGCTTTTACGAGGGCTGCGAGAACGTCGACACCATCGAAGCCTACGCCTGCGAGCAGGCGCGCAGGCTTTTCAACGCGGAGCACGCCTATGTCCAGCCGCACAGCGGCGCGGACGCCAACATGATCGCCTATTGGGCCGTGCTCACCGCGCGCGTCGAGGCGCCCGCGCTGGATGCGCTCGATACGAAGGACCCGATGAAGCTCTCGCGCGAGGATTGGGAACGTATCCGCCGCGCGCTCGGCAGCCAGCGGCTGCTGGGCATGGACTACTACTCCGGCGGCCATCTCACGCACGGCTACCGGCGCAACCTGTCCGCGAAAATGTTCGATGCGTACAGTTACGCCGTCAACCGCGAAACGGGCCTGCTCGATTACGATGAAATCGAACGCATGGCCACGGAAATAAGGCCGCTGATCCTGCTTGCGGGCTACAGCGCCTACCCGCGCGAGATCAATTTCCGCCGCATGCGCGAAATCGCCGACAAGGTTGGCGCCGTCTTCATGGTCGACATGGCGCATTTCGCCGGGCTCGTCGCCGGCGGCGTGTTCCAGGGCGACGCGGACCCCGTCGCGCACGCGCACATCGTCACCTCGACCACGCACAAAACCCTGCGCGGCCCGCGCGGCGGCATTGTGCTGTGCAAGAAGGAATTCGCCGAGTGCGTGGACAAGGGCTGCCCCCTCGTCATCGGCGGGCCGCTCCCGCATATCCTCGCGTCGAAGGCCGTCGCGTTCACCGAGGCGAACCGGCCCGAATTCAAGGCCTACGCGCGCCAGGTCGTCGCGAATGCGCGCGCGCTCGCGAAAGCGCTCACGGACGAGGGCCTCGCGATCGCCACCGGCGGCACCGACAACCATCTCATGCTGATCGATGTCGCGCGCAGTTGCGACTTGACAGGACGCCAGGCCGCCGCCGCGCTCTACGAATGCGGCATCACCCTGAATTTCAATTCACTGCCTTACGACCCGAACGGCCCGATGATCACCAGCGGACTGCGCCTCGGCACGCCCGCCACGACCACGCTCGGCATGGGCCCGGACGAGATGCGGGAAATCGCCGCGATTATCAAGCTCGTTCTGGCGGGCACGAAAGCGAAAATCCTCGAGTCCGGCAGAAGCGCCGGCCAGCCCAGCAAGAAACTCTATGCCCTCGACGACAAGGCCCGCGCAGAAGGCCGCGCCCGCACCAAGGCGCTGCTCGACCGCTTCCCCGTTTACCCGCAACTCGACCTGGCATTGCTGCAACGGCATTTCGGGTGAACGCAGCAGGGTTGGAAGCAAAGGAGCAGATGGGAAGACTCCTCTTCACCAATCCGCACTGATTACGCAGGCCATCGGATAAAGATGTCGCTCCGGGCTCAGAGAAGATTAGCGCGGCAGCCGGCTCAGGCGCTTTTTATCCCGCGATGCCGAGGCTTTGCGCAAAACGGCGGAAGAAGTTCTCTTTCTTGGGCTCGAACTCGACCTGCTGCTGGAGCACGCGCGCGGCAAGCTGCTGCATGGCCTTCGCGGCGGGGCAGTCGGGATATGCAAGCAGGAACGGGGTGCTCTGCATGACGGCTTGCGACACGTGCGGGTCGCGGGGCACAAAGCCCAAGTAACTCAGGTTGCGGCCCAGGTACTGTTGCGCGACGTTCGCCAGTTTTGCCGCGACGGCTTTGCCCTGCGTGTCATAAGCGGCCATGTTCACGATGAGCCGGACAACCGCGTCGTCGCGGCGGTGATAAACGGTCTTGAGCATGGCGTAGGCATCGACGATGGCGGAGGGCTCGGGCGTGGTGATGAGCAGCACCTCGTCCGCCGCAAGGGTGAACCCGACGGCGTTCTGGCCGATGCCCGCCATGGTGTCGACGATGATGAAGTCGGCCTGGTCGTGCAGGTCGCGCAGGCCCTTGAGCACGTTCTGCCGCGCGCTCGTGGGCAGGTCCGCCATCTTCGCGAGGCCCGACGTGCCGGGCACGACCTGGATGCCGCCCGGCGCGCGCACCAGCACGTCGCGGATGCCGCGCTCGCCGTCGATCACGTCCTGCAGCGTGTACACCGAGTTGAAGCCCATGAGCACTTCAACGTTCGCGAGGCCCAGGTCGGCGTCGATCAGGATAACGCGCTTGCCCTGCCGCGCCAGCGCGATGGCCAGGTTGACGCTGGTGTTGGACTTGCCGACGCCGCCTTTGCCGCTCGTGACAGCCAGCACGCGCGCCACGCTGTGCGCGCGCCACACCAGTTCGCGAAGTGATTGCGCTTGATCAGCCACGGCTTTCCCTGCCTTCCATAACCAAATTGGCCACGTGGGCCGTTGAAGCCACCCGGATGTCGTCGGGCACGTTCTGCCCCACGCTGATATAGCTGAGCGGCAGGCTGGCCTCGACGAGGATGCTGAGCATGGCCCCGTACTGCCGCGTCTCGTCGATTTTCGTGAACAGCACGGAGGTCGGGTTCAGGCACTTGAAGTTCGAGACTACGCTGCGCAGATCTTCAAGGTGCGTGTTCGCGCTCATCGTGAGCACCGTCTCGTACGGCTGGACCTCCTGCAGCAGGCTCTTGAGTTCGTTGATCTGTTCCAGGTTGAACTGGCTGTTGCCCGCCGTGTCCATGAACACGAGATCAAAACGGCGCATGTCGTGCAGCGCCTCGCCCAGTTCCTTGAGATCGTTCACCACGCGCAGGGGCAGCCCGATGATGTTCGCGTAGACGCGCAATTGCTCCGGCGCGGCGATACGGTACGTGTCCGCGGTAAGCAGGGCTACGCGCGCCCGCTCGCGGACTGTGTAGAGCGCGGCAAGCTTGGCGAGGTTCGTCGTCTTGCCCACACCCGTAGGGCCGCAGAGCACGACGACACGCCGCGTGCCGGCCTCGACGGCAAGGCCGCCGGTGACGCGGACGCGCTTGCGAATCTCGAGCTTGAGCCGTTCCTCGAAGATGCGGCCGTTGCGAAGGACGCCGGGGTCGCTGTCGCGCAGTACGGCGCCGAGGAGCTGCGCGGCGACCTTGCGCGATACGCCGCGGTTCACGAGCATGCGGTAATAGGGCGCGAACTCGGTCGGAAGCCCCGCGCCGGGACTCTCGGAGTAGAGCACCTGGAGCATCTCGCGGATTTCGCGCACCTCGCGGCGCAACACTTCCGCGCTCGGCTCGTCGGTGGGTTTGCGGAACGGCACGACGGGCGACTCCGCTGGCGCGGCGGCCGGTGCGGCGGCGCTCGCCGCGGGCGCGGCTTGCGCGGGACCTGGCGGCGCGGCGACGTGCGCGGGCCGCGGCGGCGTTTCCGGCAATGACTCGAAGGCGCGCGCGGCGGGCGACAGGGTTTCCGCTCCCCCGGGCGCTTCGCCGTTCATCCGTTTCTGCGCTTCGCGCACGATCCGTTCGTAGTGTTCCATGGAAAGGCTGCGCTTCAGTTCCTCCGGCAGGCGCTGCGACGCATACTTGCGCTCGACGGCGCTGGGCCGCCGCGGCGCGGACCGCACATCCGGCGTCGGCACGGATGCCGTGATTTCGACCATGCGCTCGCCGAAGAAGCCGAACAGGCCGCCCGCATTAACGTGGCGCGTGCTGACCACAATGGCGTCGAGTCCGAACTGCCGCCGCATGACCCTGTAAGCTTCGTCGAGGGTCTTGGCGCGGATCTTCTGGAATTGCTGGCCCATCTTACAAACTCACTTGCCCTTCGCTCTGCAATTGCACCGCGGGGTCGATTTCATTATAGGAAAGAACGACGATCTTCGGGATGCGCCGCTCGATGATGCGCCGGAAGTAGCGCCGCACCGGCGCCGACGTCAGCACCACCGGTTCCTGGCCCGTGATCACCAGCGGGCGCAGCGCCTCCGCGGTCTTCTCCGCGATTAGGTCCGCGCGCTCCGGCGAAACGGGAATGTAGCCCGTCTCGGCGCGGCTGACCGCGTCCAGGATCTCTTTCTCAAGTTTCGGGGACACGGTCACCACGCGCAGCACGCTGTCTTCGTCCACGTAGGCGCTGCAAATCTGCCGGCCCAGCGCCTGACGGCAGTATTCGGCCAGGATTTCCGGGTCCTTGGTGCGCGTGCCAAAGTCGCACAGGACTTCGAGAATCGCTTCGAGGTTGCGGATCGAGACCCGCTCGCGCAGAAGCAGGTGCAGCACCTTCTGCAGTTCGCCGTAGGTAAGGATACCCGGTAGCAACTCGTCCACGACCGTCGGCGACGTCTCCTTGAGATGCTTGACGAGGGTCTGCACGTCCTCGCGCGTGAGCAATTCGTCCGCATGCGCGTAAATGAGTTCCGTCAGGTGCGTGGCCAGCACGGCGGACGGGTCAATGACGGTATAACCGAGCCGCTCGGCGCGGTCTCGGTTCTCCTTGGCCACCCACAAGGCGTCGAGGCCAAATGCGGGCTCTTTCGTAGGAAAGCCTTCGACCTCTTCCTCGACGAGACCCGGGTTCATGGCGAGGAAGTGTTCCGGCATGAGTTCGTACGACGCGATCACCGATTCGCGCAGCTTGACCTGGTATTCGTGGGCGCGGATGCGCATATTGTCGATAATCCGGATAACCGGCACGATAAAGCCCATTTTCGTGGCAATCTGTTGCCGGATAATCTGTATGCGGGTCAGGAGGTCGCCGCCGCTCCGCGCATCGGCCAGCGAAACCAGCCCGTATCCCAACTCGATCTTGAGCGGGTCAATGCTGAGCAGGTCTTCGGTGCGTTCCAGGGATTGCGCGGGCGGCGCTTTCGCGGCTTCCTCCTCGAGCAGCTGCTGCCGCGCGAGTTCGCGCCGCGTCTGCTGGGCGCTGAACGCGAGAAACGCCATTACGCCCGCCACCAGCACAAAGGGCACCGTCGGCATGCCCGGCACGATGCCGAACAGGGCCAGCATGACCGCGGCCACGCCGAGGGCGCGCGGGTAACGCGTGAACTGCCGCGAGAAATCGACGCCGAGATTGTCTTCCGAGACCGTGCGCGTGACGACGAGACCCGCGGATGTGGAGATGATCAGCGCGGGGATCTGCGAGACCAGGCCGTCGCCGATGGTCAGCGTGGTGTAGACGCGCGCCGCTTCGGCCAGCGGCAAGCCAAGCGTCGCCACGCCGATGATCAGGCCGAACACGATATTCACGAGCGTGATGATGATTCCGGCGATCGCGTCGCCGCGCACGAATTTCGTGGCGCCGTCCATGGCCCCGTAGAAATCCGCCTCGCGCTCGATGCGCCGCCGCCGTTCGCGCGCCTCGTTCTCCGTGATCAACCCGGCGTTCAGGTCGGCGTCGACGCCCATCTGCTTGCCGGGCATGGCGTCGAGGGTGAACCGCGCCGCGACTTCTGAGATGCGGCCCGCGCCACGCGTGATGACGACAAATTGGATTACGACGAGGATAATGAAGATCACGATGCCGACGAAGAGATTGCCGCTCGTGACGAAATTGCCAAACGCCGCGATGACTTTGCCCGCGTCGGCCTGCGCCAGGATCAGGCGCGTCGAGGCCACGTTCAGGCTGAGCCGGAACAGGGTCAGGATGAGCAAGAGCGAGGGAAACACCGCGAATTCGACCGGCTGCTGCAGGTAGATGGTCCCGAGCAGAACGACGACCGACAAGGAGATGTTGACCGTCAGCATGATATCGAGCAGCCACGTCGGCACAGGCAGCAGGAGAATGACCAGGATGCCGATCACGCACACCGCCAGCGTGATGTCCTGGTTGCCGCCGATGAGAAACCGTCCGCGGCGCTGTAACTCCTGTGCCGAAACCGCCAAGCTCAATCTCCGTCAGCTCGTCTTCTTGCTCGTGCGCGTATCCGTGCGCGACCTCCAAATACTCCTGCTGTGCGGCAACCCCGCGACACCGGGAATGCCCAACAGGGCGGCGCGGCTCGGGAAAGCAACGAGCACGGGCAGGAAGAAGGCAATCGCATACTCTTTTTCCTCCTTAGACCGCCGCGCGCGCGTTGCGCAGAGCCGCTTCGCGTTCCCGGACGCGCTCGACGCGCCGGTCGATACGATAAACGAACGTCAGCACCTCCGCCACGGCGCGGAACAGCGCCTCGGGAATGGCCTGTCCGATTTCCACGGTGCGGTACAGCGTGCGGGCGAGGTCGGGCCGTTCGACGATGGGCACGTCGTGCGCGATGGCGAGGTCGCGGATGCGCTGTGCGATGAGCCGCGCGCCTTTCGCAACAACGACGGGCGCGTCCATTTCGTTCATGACATAACGCAGCGCAACGGCGTACTCCGTCGGGTTCGTAATGATCACGTCGGCCTTGGGTACCTCGGTCATCATGCGCTGCATGGCCATTTGCCGCTGCAATTGCCGGACGCGCCTGCGGATGAGCGGATCGCCCTCCATCTCCTTCATTTCCTCGCGGAACTCGCGTTGCGTCATGCGGAGATCCTTTTCATGCTGCCAGCGCTGGAACCCGAGGTCGAGCAGGCCGATCACGGCCATGCCGGCAACGACCCGCCACCACAGCGCGAAGATGAGAGCACCGATCGCGTCCACGAGTTCGCCCGGTGCGAGCAGCATCAGCAGGACCATGTCACGCGTGCGGGAACTCAGCGTAAACCAGGCAATCGCGCCGATGAACAGCAACTTCGCGATGGACTTGACGAGTTCCACGAAGGTCCTCGCCGTGAAGAACTTCCGAAAGCCCGAAACAGGGTTGATCCGTTCGAACTTGGGGACCAGCGGCTTCGCCGTGAAAATAAACCCGACTTGCAGCAGGTTGATCGCCAGGCCCGCCACAAGGAGCACCCCCATGAAGGGAAGCACGCCCCGGAACAGCAGGAGCATCGCCTGCCAAGCCAGCGTGTCCAGCTCCGTGCGGCCCGACAGAAACTCCTCCGTCCGGCCGAGAAAGATTCGCCCCGCTTCTCCAAGCGTGTCCAGCATGCCGGGACCGAGCAACAACATCGCGAGCAGCGCCACGAACAGCGCCCACGCGGAACTCAGGTCCTGGCTGCGCGCAACGGTGCCTTCCTCGCGCGCGCGTTCGCGCCGCCGCGGGGTCGCGGGTATGTTGCGCTCGCCGCCGGTGTCGTCGGGCATGGCTTGTCTATCCCATGGCGCGGATCAGCTCGTCCACATCGCGGAACATCTGGTGGAAGAGGCCGTCCAGGGCCGCGAGATACACGCCGATCGACAGCGCCAGCAACACAAGGCCAATCGCGATGGTCAGGGGAAAGCCCACCACGAACATGTGAATCTGGGGCACCACGCGCATGAGCAAGCCCATCGTCAGGTAGGCGAGCAGCATTGCGGCCGCGAGCGGCGCACCCAGCGCAAGCCCGTCGGCGAACATGCCCTGGCCGAGACGCGCCGCATCCAGGAGCAGCGCCGGCCGCGCCGCGAAACCGCCTACCGGCACATGGTCATACGTGGCCACGAGCGCGCGGATCATCAGGTGATGCCCGTTGATTACAAGCAGGTAAAGCACACCCAATATGAACAGGAAGAAACCGAAGATGGGAAACTGCGTTTCAAGCGCGGGATTGAAAACGTTCATCATGCCAAAGCCGGTTTGCAGGTCGATGACCTGCCCCGCCAGCTGGATTGCGGCGAATATCAGCGTCATGATGAAACCCAGGATGACCCCGATCAGGAATTCGCCGGCGCCGAGCAGCGCGAATGCGAGCGGAGCATTCGGCAGCGTTGTCGTGAACGGCAATAGCGTCGGGGTGATCACCAGTGCGGCCAAGGCCGAAAAACCCGCTTTCGCCATCATGGGAAAATTGGCCGAACCCAGCACCGGCGCGCTCACAACCAGACCGCTGAATCGCGCCAGCACCAGCACAAACAACTTGAAGTATTCCAACTCAGCCATGGCGTTCCCGTTCGCCGGCGGTCAAGGCGGCGTCAACGCGCGCTAACGATCGTGCTTATACCGCCGAACAGCTCACGCACGAAATCCAGCAGCACATCCGTAGAGAACGGCAAGAAGATAACGAACACCACCATCACCGCGACGATTTTCGGCACGAACGTCAGCGTAATCTCCTGTATCTGCGTCACCGACTGGAGCACGCTGATGACCAGACCGACCACCATGCCCGCGATCAGCATCGGCGCAGAGGCCAACAGGGTGACGACCATCGCCTGTTGTCCGATATAGGTGACATCGTCTATCGTCATGCGCGGCCCTTCCGGAGAATACGCGGACTACGCGACTCCCCTGCTGCGGGGCCAGGATACCACAACATATAGAGTACGTCAACCCAAGTCGTCACAATACGTTGCGCTGAAACCAAAAAACGAGGTGGACGGGCCACATGGGCCGCTCTCCGCCTGTCTGTCCACGCTGTCACTGATACCCTCCGTGAGTCCCGCCGTCTGCCTTGTCGCGCCGCATTGAAACCTTCCCTTGCGTCCAGTACGATCAGCGGCTGTTGCTGCCATTCTGTTTGCGTAAATGATGCAAGGAAGCCATGAGTACAGCACAAGGAGGGCCGGACCGGGGGCGCGCCCCGGAGATGTTCGACCGGATTGCGCCGCGCTATGACTGCCTGAACCGGCTCTTGTCGTTGCGCCGCGACGTGGCTTGGCGCAAATGCATGGCGCAACAACTTCCTGCAGGCGGCGCGCTGCGCCTGCTCGACCTTGCCACCGGTACGGGGGATGTCCTGCTCTCGCTGTGCGCGCGGGAGCCGCGCGTGACCACCGCCGTCGGGCTGGACATATCCGGCGGGATGCTTGCCCGCGCCCGGGTCAAGGTCGCGCGCGCGCGTCCGGCGGCCGCGTGCGCGCTGGTGCGCGGCGACGCGACGCGGCTCGGCCTGCGCGACGCGTCCTTCGATGCGGTGACGATCGCGTTCGGCATCCGCAACGTGACGAACGTTGATGTCGCACTGCGCGAAATGCGGCGCGTGCTGCGTCCGGGCGGCCGCGCGCTCGTGCTCGAGTTTTCACTGCCCGCGCATGCGCTGGTGCGCGTCGCGTATCTGCTCTACTTCCGCCACGTGTTGCCACGCATCGGCGGACTCATCTCCGGCGACTTCCAGGCGTACCGCTATCTCAACGAGACCGTCGAGACGTTCCCTTTCGCCGCCGCGTTCTGCGCGTTGATGACGGGCGCGGGCTTCCGTGATGTCCGCGCGATTCCTCTCACGTTCGGCATCGCCACGTTGTATCTTGGCGCGGCGTAGACGATCGTCTCGCCGCGTACGCGTCTTTCCCGCCGCTCCGGATCGCCGCACGTGCCCGGATTCAGGGCCTGATCCGCGCTTCGTTGATCCTCGCGCACATCCTCGCGTTCGGACATGAGCCTGCGTGAGACCGCGTGTCGCGGAGCGCGAGGAGAAACAGACCGTGCATTGCGCGCGCGATACGCAAGAGGTGGAAGATGACCACCGGAATGAAATCTGATGAAAAAAAGTTCTTTACTTTTCCCTCTTCTTTTGCTAAAGACTGACCATTGAAAAATTGAATCGAGCAGGAATGGAGATGCTGCGGTTGCAGGATCGCCTTGTAAATGCGGGCTGATCTGCGATCGCGCACCCTGGTGAATGACGCGGACGAAGCGGCGCAAAAAAACAAAAACGCGCGAAGTGCACGCGCGCGCATGCGCCGCGGAGAACGCGGACGCGCCTCAGCGCATCGCACGTCACGGGTGATCGCCGCAGCACACCGCGTAGTTGAAGTCGCGCACGGCCGCACGCCGTGCCGGCATCGCGCTGAAACGGGCACGCGCCCGTGAAAGCGGCTTCCCACGGGCGGGAAGCGCTTCGGCGGCACACGACCCGTCGTCGTGATGCAACGCCGCCGGATACGTTGGTCAATGGGGTCTAGCAACAGAAGGAGAGTAAGCATGCCCGCTGCGAAGAAGAAAGCTGCTCCGAAGAAGAAGGCAGCCGCCAAGAAGAAAGCCGCTCCGAAGAAAGCGGCAAAGAAGGCTGCTCCGAAGAAGAAAGCCGCTAAGAAGAAATAGTCGGCGGACTTCGACGGACCCCCTAACGGGGGCAAAGCGCTTGGTCTGTTACCGGGCGCAAGGGGAACGCCATACTCCACGCGCGGAGAACGGTGGAAAAGGGCTGTCGGCCTGTTTCGAGAGTCGCGGACTATCGGGATGGGTCTGCCGTGTAAGAGCGGAGAAGGTCCTTGGAAAGCGTGAAGCCGCTTCGCGGGTGAGGAGGCGTTCTCTTTATCTTTTTTTGCGGTCCATCCTGCGCTTTTTGGGGCGGATGCCTGTAGGATCGGATGGCGCCGTCAACGTACCGGCGGCCCATCCGATTTGTTTATGCGCCACGAGCCGGGCTGGACTTGTCCGTGTGCCGGCCACTTGGGGTATCGTATGCGCGTGGAATCCGCGATACATTCGGGAAGTGACAAGCGGTGCAAGCATTACTCCGCAACGCGTTGAATCGGGCGGTGCAGGCCGCGAAAGCGCCCGGCGCCGTGGCGTGCATCGGCGACGCATCCACGGTCTTTGCCGTCGAGGCCGCGGGGGAACGCCAGACCACGCCGTCGCATTCGCCCGCGACCCCTGATACTCCCTACGACCTCGCGTCGCTCACCAAGGTCGTGGCAACGACGACCGCGCTCATGATGCTCTGGGAAGAAGGCCGTCTCGACCTGGATGCATCCGTCGGCTCGCTGATGCCTGTGCCCGCGTTCAATCGCTTTACCGTGCGCCATCTGCTCACCCATACGACGGGCCTTTCGGCCATGCAACCTTGGTATCGCGACGCAAGCTCGCTCACGGAGATGGTGCAGCGCGCGGCCCTCCTCGACCTCGCGTGGCCGCCAGGCACGCGGCGTCAGTACTCGGACATCGGATTTATGATCCTCGGGCGATTGGTGGAACTGGTGGCGGGCGATTCGCTTGACGCGTACTGCCGCAAACGGCTCTGGCAGCCGCTCGGCATGACCCGGACGGATTTCCGCCCTCCCCCGGAGTGGGCGCCGTTGTGCGCGGCAACGGAAGATTGCGCGTGGCGCAAGCGCGTCATTGTCGGCGAGGTGCACGACGAGAACGCGTCCGCCGCGGGCGGCGTGTCCGGCCACGCGGGCCTGTTCTCGACCGCGCCGGACCTCGCCAAATACTGCCAGGCGCTGCTTTCCGGGCGCATTCTCAAGCCAGCCACGCTCACGATGATGACGCGCGTGGGGCAGTTGCCGTTCTACCCGTGGCAGGGTCTCGGCTGGAAGGTCGATCCGTGGGGCGAAGGTTCGGAGGGCTATCTGCCCGCGCGCAGCGCGTTCGGGCATACGGGCTGGACCGGCACCAGCATCTGGATGGACCGCGAAACCCGCCTTTTCGCGGTCTTGTTGAGCAACACCTGTCATCCATCGCGGCAGAGGCGCGATAATCGCGCGTTGCGGCGCGCCTTCTATAGCGCCATCGCGCAGCATTTCTACATCGCCCGCACGAACACGCACGGCGGGCTGGACCGCTTGCTCTGGGACGTCTATCGCCCGCTGGCGGGCGCGCGCACCGCCGTGCTCACCAACAACGCCGCCATCAACGAGGCGGGTCTGCGCATCCGCGAGGCGCTGCAATTGCATTCAGAGATGATGCTGCGGCGAATCTACAGCCCCGAGCACGGATACGACGGCGCCGCGGAAGCGGGGGCCGCCGTTGTGTCCCAACAGGGAGCCCTTCCCATCACGAGTCTCTACGGAACGCGCAGGCGCCCCACCGCGGAAGAACTGCGCGAGACCGACTTCTTCGTCATAGATCTACCGGACGTGGGCGCGCGCTATTACACCTACGCGCACACGATGAAGGACTGCCTGCGCGCCTGCGCGGAATCGGGCACGCCGGTGCTCGTCCTGGACCGGCCCAACCCGCTGGGCGGTGCAGTGCTCGAAGGGCCCGTGGCGCAACACGGCGATTCGCCCGTGTGCTGGGGCGCGGTGCCCGTGCGGCATGGCATGACGCTGGGCGAAATCGCGCTGTTCTTTCAGAACACGGAACTGAAAGGCGCCAAGCTCGATCTGCGCGTGAACCGGCTCGACAACTGGCCGCGCGATTACATGTTTCACCAATGCTCGCTTCCGTGGGCCGCGCCGTCGCCGAACATCCCGCGTCCCGATACGGCCCTGCTCTATGTGGGCATGTGCCTCTTCGAGGGGACCAACCTGAATGAAGGACGCGGCACGGAATCGCCGTTTCATCTCGTGGGCGCCCCCTGGCTCGACCCGCTGCGCGTGCTCGCCGAACTGACGCCCGAAGAAACGGAGGGCTGCCTCCTGCGGCCTACGTTCTATACCCCGCGCTCCCTGCCGGGCCGCGCGGTGGACCCGCGCTTTCGCGACCAGCTCTGCCGCGGCATCCATGTGTCCGTCGTGGATGCGCCGCGTGTACGCGCCTTCACCACGTCGCTGGCGATCCTTCGCGCCATCCGGCGGCAGCATCCGGAACAATTCGCCTGGAACCCGTTCTTTGACACGCTGGCGGGCGGACCGGGCCTGCGCGAGCAGGTCGATGCGGACACGCCCGCCCTGGACATCGTGAAGGGTTATGCGGCGGCCCACGCCGCCTACGACAAGCTGCGTCCCCGCCTCTATTGACCCTGGATCGGCATGGCAGGCACTGCTCCGTTATAATACCGTCTCAGGTTATGTGGAACGGTCCGGGAATCCGAGGGGAGCCGCCGTCATGCCATTGAGCGTTGAACGAATGGGCAACACGCGCCCGGCGATTGCGCCGCGGCAGCGGCCGCGCGCGCGGTTCCAAGTATTGCGGGCCTTCTTCTTTGCGCTGGGGTGCCTGCTGGCCGGCGCGTTTCTCGGCGCGGTCATTGGCACGCCTGCTATCCGCAACCTGACCGAAGCGCCCGCCTTGGGCCCAAACACCGGCATCGCCGCGGGCGTCTGCGCCGTGTTGTTTCTCATCGGCGGTTTCCTGCTCCGCGCGGGCCGCGAACTGCCGCCCGAGACGGCAGGCCGCCGCGCCGGACCCATCCTCGGCAGCCTGATCCTCGGCGCAATCGCGGGCGGGTTCATCGGGTCCCTGTTCCCCGCACTGGGCAAAGGACTCGGCGCGGAACTCGGCGCGCTGCTGTTTGTGCTCGCGGCGGTTGCGCCGCCGCGGCGCGGTCCTGCGATAGGCCGCCGCAATGACGCCGCATGGACCTTTTCGTCCCTCCTGCTGACCGCGGTCACCTGCGCGGGCATTTCGGTGTTCTTCCCGCTCGTGAGGGACACTTACGTGCTGGCCATTGCGCGGGGGCTGCTGCTCGTCACCGCACCCTGCGCGGCCATCGGTGCCATTGCCGGCGTCCTCTTCGCGCCGCACACGGGCCGGCGCCGCGGACTGACTACGGCGATCGCCATCGCGAGCGCCGTGGCCGCCCTGGCCGCGCTCGGCCTCTATCACGCGCCGCTGCGGCAGATCAGCTTTCCGGCCGACAACGCCGCCGGCACGATCCGCTACGCACGCTGGCTCGACTATGTCACCGTCGAGGCGCGCGGCACGATGCGCGTGCCTTTGCGCGGCGACGTGTGCCTGCAGCTGGGCGGCACAGGCCCCGCCGACCTCGCTTTCCTGCACGGCGTGTCCGGCCTGCGCGAACTGGACCTCGTCGGCGCCCAAATCACGGACGACGCGCTGCGCCATCTTGCAAGATGCACCGAGCTGACCTGGCTTGCGCTCGATGATACCCCCGTTTCGGACGAAGGTTTGCGGCATCTTTCCGGGCTCACGGCGCTCGAGTGGCTCGGGTTGAACCGGACGCGCATAACCGACGCGGGCCTGGCGCACCTGCGCGAATTACGCGCGCTCAAGCATTTGGGCCTTGCCGAGACCGCCGTCACGGACGCAGGATTGGAATCGCTCGCGAAGCTGACGAACCTGGAATCGCTGGACCTCTTCGGGGTTGCGGTTTCCGATGCCGGAATCCCTTATCTCGCGCGGTTGAGCCGTCTCAAAGACCTCGACCTCTACGAAACGAGCGTCAGCGCCGGCAAAATCGCGTGGCTCCGCGAATATCTGCCCGCATGCGACATCGGGTTCCTGGCGCCTCCATCCGTGGCCGCGCCATCCGCGGAACCAGCCGTGCAAGAGATGCTCGAGGCGCCCGCGGAGAGCGCCG